>CAJWMQ010000027.1 GCA_913042895.1 uncultured Verrucomicrobiales bacterium
CCGGCGGCTCCATGCAAAAGGAACTTCCCACATTGCGCGCTGTAATCTAGACCGAGGGGCCCGTGGAGCAGGCCATGATCTTCGGGGTTTTGCGTGGGTACAATCTGGTTCCGGCCGGTAAGGATGCGAATTTGGTAAACCTCGAGCAATTCTACCGACCGGGCTGGTTTACGGTGCTGGAATGGGAAGGGCAGATCGTCGGCTCTGTCGGGCTGTTGCCGGTGGCTGAGGGCGTGATGGAACTGGATTTGATGAAGACGAACACGTAGCCTTGCCGCATGCAGCTCGGACTCATTTCCGACACACATGGTCACGTGCCCCATTCAGTGCACGAGACCTTAGCGGGGGTGGATTACATCCTGCACGCCGGCGATGTGGGGCCGATGGATATCATCACTGAACTGGAGGCCATCGCGCCCGTGCGCGCGGTACTGGGCAATACGGATTACGGCATCACCCTTCCGGAATCGAGGGTGGAAGAATTCTGGGGAGAACGGATTTTGATCCATCATATTGTGGATGTGGATTACCCTTCAGAGATTGTGAGGGAACTGCTGAAATCGGAGACACCTGATATCGTGGTGTTCGGGCACACCCATGTGCCGTTTGATGACCACCGAGGCGGTATTCTGTATATCAACCCCGGCTCCGCCAGCCAACCCCGCGGCGGCACCGCGCCGTCGGTGGCAATCCTGGAACTTTCCGGCGAAACACCCAAGCTGCAGTCGATTGCGCTGCAGGAATCCTGAGCGAATGCTCGCCTGCGCCTTCTTCGATCCGCCATTCGTAGCGTGACTTTTGGGGCGGTTGACGGCAAGGTGAGCGGCGTTCCGATGGGTAAAAAGAAATCCAATTCAGTCACCGCACGCAGCGGACGTTTTGCGGGTGGACCGGCGGCCGAGGCCAATGCGTTCACCAATTCGGTGAAGTTTGACACGCGGCTGGCGCATCACGATATCGCCGGCTCGATCGCCCATGCCCGTATGTTGCATCAAGTGGGCCTGCTGAAAAAGCGCGAGATGGAGGCGATCGTGGGCGGGCTGGAAACCATCGGAGGCGAGATTGCAGAGGGCCGGTTCGAATGGCGGTCGGAGCTGGAGGATGTGCACATGAACATCGAGACCGCTCTAACCGAGCGCGTGCCGGCCGGCGCCAAATTGCACACAGGCCGATCGCGAAACGATCAGGTGGCGCTCGATACGCGTATGTGGTTGCGCGAGGAAATCTGCGAACTGGCCAATGAATTACACGACCTGCAGCACGCGATGATCGAGCTGGGCGAGGCGAACCGCAAGGTATTGATCCCCGGTTACACGCACCTGCAACGGGCGCAACCGGTGTATTTTGCGCATCATCTTCTGGCCTACGTGGAGATGTTTGAGCGTGATTACGAGCGGCTGCTTGATTGTCTGGTGCGGGTGAATGTGTGCCCGCTAGGCAGCGGAGCGATTGCTGGCAGCACCCTGCCGTTAGACCGGGAATTTGTCGCGCGCGAGCTGGGTTTCGTGGACGCACATGAGGAACCGATGGTGACTCAAAACTCGATGGACGCCGTGGCGGACCGGGATTTTGTTGTGGAATTTTGCAGCCTCGCAGCCCTGATCGCGATGCATCAATCACGCCTGTGCGAGGATCTCGTGCTCTGGAGTAGCGCAGAGTTTGGCTTTGTCACCATCGGCGATGCCTACACCACCGGATCGTCCCTGATGCCGCAGAAGAAAAATCCGGACATCTGCGAGCTAACCCGCGGCAAGACCGGTCGCGTAGTTGGCAACCTCGTTTCCCTGCTCACCACCCTCAAGGGCCTGCCGCTCACCTATAACAGCGACATGCAGGAGGACAAGGAACGCCTCTTTGACACGGTGGACACCGTGCGTGCCACGGTGAACATCCTCGCCGCCATGCTGCGCGACACCGAGGTGAACGCCGGCACCTGCGCCAGGGCCGTGAAGGATCCCAACCTGCTCGCCACCGATCTGGTGGATTGGCTGGTGCTGGCCGGCATGCCCTTCCGCAAGGCGCATCATGTGGTCGGCAAAATTGTGGCGGTGGCCGAGGCGAAAAAGAAACGTATCGACCAGCTTACCCCGCGCGAGTTATCCGCCATCGACAAGAAACTCACGAAAGACGCCCTCTCGGTGTTTGACCTGAAAACCGCAATGAAACGCCGCACGTCTATTGGAGCACCGGGCGATGCGGAGGTGGACCGACGCTTGGCCTATTGGCGCGAGTTTCTTGATCACTAACCCCGGATGACCCCCACGGACGAACTGCTCGGGCCGATTCTCCGTGATGTGTCGCGGGCGTTTTACCTGACCCTGCGGGTACTACCCGGAGAGGTGCGGCAGTCGATCGGCCTCTTTTACCTGCTCGCCCGCACCACCGACACCATCGCCGACACCGAGCTGATCCCCGCGGATAAACGCATGCTCAAGCTACGGCAATACCGCGACCGCGTGCGCAGCGAAGGTGCACCTATGCCGGACTTCTCCCATCTCGTGCGCGAACAACAGAACGACGGCGAACGCCGTCTCCTGATGCACAGCCCCGAGATTATCGCGCTGCTCGAGCAGACGCCCGCCTTCGATCGTGGGCAGATCCAACTCACGCTGGAAACCATCACGCGCGGCCAGGAGCTGGATCTCAAACGGTTTGGCAACGGCAGCAGACTGAGTTCCCTGCAAACCGCCGAGGATTTGGACGACTACACCTATCACGTCGCCGGCTGTGTCGGGGAATTCTGGACACGCCTCACCCGTCGGCATTGTTTCCCTGACGCCAATCTGGATGATTCCGAATTCCTCACCCTCGCCATCCGCTTTGGCAAAGCGCTGCAACTGGTCAACATTTTGCGCGACCTCCCCGGCGATCTGGCCAACGGACGCTGTTATCTGCCGGCCGTAGATCTCGAACTGGCCGGGCTAAAGCCCGAAGACCTGCGCAATCCAGACAGCTGGGAACAACTGCAACCCGTCTTTCGTCCGTGGCTAGCCAAGGCCCACGAACACCTTGCGGCCGCCTGGCAATACACCCTGATGATCCCACACAGCCACTACCGCCTGCGCCTGGCCTGCGCCTGGCCCATCCTCATGGGACGCCACACGCTGAATCTGGTGGAGGATCAAAACCCCTTGGATCCCACCTGCAACCTCAAGATCACCCGCTCCCAAGTGCGAGGCATCCTCTGGAGCACCCTCTGGCGCGTCCCCTTCCGCGGTCCGTGGCAACGGCTTTTTGGGAATAAATAGCCGGATAACGCCTTGCTTTTGAGGTGCAAATTCCCTACAAAAAAGCCAAGGAGGTGGGCATGAAGTCCCAATTTTATCTATCAGTCATTTTGTGTGCCGGCGTGGGGTTGGCGCCATTGGAATTGGTCGCCAGCGATTTGAAGGCCAACCCAAGGCCACAAATTCGAACCGCCAAGGCGCAGGTGCAAACCCTGCGCGAACGCCGGTTGCTGCGTATGTTGCAGTACCACCAACGCCGCGCCGCCCTGAAGCACGTCTCCAGTTTCGTCCAACGTAACGCCCCGTACCGCCGCTTTTCACTCACTGAAATCCGTGAGCACTACGAAGCCAAAGGTGCAGCCCTCGCCAAGGTCGTGCGCTCCGCCAAGCTCCGAAACGATACCCTCGCCCACGCCAAAGCCCGCGCCCTCGCGGAGGTCAAGGCCATTTCCGCGGTGATGCGCTCCCGCCTGGAAGCCGAGCAACGCGCCATGGCTTCCGCCATCAGGCATATGAAATCCGAGAATCCGAACTATGCAGAGGATGCTTTTCGCTTGGCTGCAGAGACGGTGGAGAAAAATCCGGGCGAAGTGATCACCCAAACAGAGGGCCTGCCTATCCTGTCCAAGACCGTGGATATGGATTATCTCGATCCCCTCAAGCGCACGCCCAAACTTGTGCCGGGCAAGATTGTAACCGAACCAGTCATGCCCGCCCGCACCACCAACCCTACCGCGGAACTGGCACAACCCGAGAATGTACCCTCCTTCCTCGTGCAACCCTATAGTCGGGAACAACTACTCGATCTCACCCAACGTCAGGCCATGACCGCGTATAAAAAGGAGAAGGCGCTCGAAAAGGTGAAGGAAGCCCAGCGCCGCGCCGAAGTACAGCAGTCCACCACTTCTCTCAGCGAAAAACGCCGCAAGCTCAAAGAACTGCTCACGCTATATGCCGGAGATAGAATTTCCCCTAAAGAATACTACGAACGCCGCGCTCTGATCATGGGCACCGAGCCGGCCGACCAGTAGCCTTTCGGCTTCACCTTCGGACGCGGGTTTGGCATAACCCGCACATGCATCATTTCCGCTATGTCCGTGGACGCCTGTATTGCGAGGGAGTTTCCGTAGAGTCCTTAACCAAGCAGCACGGCAGTCCGCTGTATATATATTCTGCCAAAACATTGACGGATAATTTCAACCGACTCCACACCGCACTGTCGCCGCTGAACCACCTGATCTGTTTCGCCATGAAATCCAACTCCAACCTCGGAGTCATGCGCACGCTAGCGGATCTGGGCGGCGGCTTTGACACCGTAAGCGGCGGTGAGATCCAGCGGGTCATTGCCGCCGGGGGAAACCCGCGTAAATGCGTCTTTGCCGGCGTGGGCAAGACGGAGGATGAAATCGTCTTCGCTCTGCGCAAGGGGATCTATTGTTTTAACGTGGAAAGCGAACCGGAACTCGAACGCATCAACCGCATCGCCGGCAAGCTCAAGAAAATCGCGCCTGTGGCCATCCGCGTGAACCCCAATGTAGACGCCAAAACCCACAAGAAAATCACCACCGGCACCTACGACAACAAGTTTGGAATCGCGTTCGAGAAAATCGCGGGCGTGTATGCACGCGCGGCCAAGCTGAAGCACATCCGCCTACGCGGTCTGCAAATGCATATTGGCTCGCAGCTCACGCAGGTGAAGCCCTTTGCCGATGCCGTGCGCAAGGTGGCCCCGCTAGCAGCCAAACTAAAGACCAAACATAACATCGAATTCCTCAGCATCGGTGGCGGTATCGGCATCATTTATGAGGACGCTCTCGCCAGCGGTCAGGCGACGTGGTGGGAGCGCAAGGAGAACCGCGACCTCCTCACGCCAGAAAAATACGCCGAAACCCTCGTGCCACTGTTGCAGCCTCTGGGTCTCAAGGTCCTGCTTGAACCCGGCCGTTTTATCTCCGGCAATGCGGGCATCCTCGTGTCGCGCGTGGAATACGTGAAACGAACCGGTAAAAAATATTTTGCCATTGTGGATGCCGCCATGAACGACCTGATCCGGCCGGCATTTTACGAAAGCTTCCACGAGATTGTGCCCGTGAAACAAACGAAGAACCGCCCGATTGCCACCGACGTGGTGGGCGGCATTTGCGAGACCGGCGACACCTTCTGCAAAGACCGACCCATACCACGCGTGGAGGAAGGCGACCTCGTGGCCATGCTCAGTGCCGGTGCGTACGGGTTTGTGATGGCCGGCACCTACAACACCCGCCCCATGCCGACCGAAGTGTTGGTGAACGGCAAAAAATCCGCCGTCGTCCGCAAGCGCCAAAAGGTCAAGGACATCTGGGCCGGTGAAGCCACCGCCCCATGGCAGAAGTAATTTCTGTTGATGACGACATAAAATAGGCGGCCTTTGAGGCCGCCTTTTTAATTAGTTTTGATCTACACTAGTTATTGGCCGCCGTCTTGGTGGGTTCAGCGGTGGACGCGGCGGCGGATTTTAGTTTTTTATATTCGGCCTCCAAGGCTTCGAGTTTCTTACGGGTCTCGGTCATGGCTCCGGCGAACTTATCGGCCGCGGTCTGTTTGGCCTTGGCAGTGGCGCTTTGGGTTTCCACCTGCTTGGTAAGGGCGGCGACGCGGGCTTGATGATCCTTTTCAAGATTGGCATGGGCCGCTTGCGTGGCGGCCATCGCCTTGGCGGCGGTAGTCACGGCCGCCTGCATGGGCTCAACTTTTTCCTTGGCCATCTGCGCCACCGCTGCTTCGGCCTTGGCCATGGCGGCGCGACTTTCGGTGATGGCGGTCTGCGCGGTTTTCACGGTCGCCTGCATTTTGGCCACCTCGGCGGTGGCGGAGGTGGCGGCAATTTGGGCCTTGGCAGCGACAGCCTTGGCGGCATCCACCGGCTTCTGGGCCACGAGCATTTCTGCCTTCACCCGGGTGAGTACGAGGGCGCTGGATTTTTTTGCGGGGGTGAGTTCCTTCAAAATGGTTTCCGCAGCGGCCAAGGCGGCTTGAGCGGGTTTTTGCTGGGCGTTCAACAACTCGGTCCAATGCGCCTTAGCAGTGGCCGCGCTTTGCTGGCGGGCGGTGGCCAGTTTGGCAGCACGTGTGTGGGCCGCAAGCACGGGAGCGAGCTTGGCTTGCGCGGCGGCTTCGGCCTGTTGCGCGGCGGTGCGGGCCTTGGTGGCGGCATCCAGTTTGGCCTTGCCTTGGGCCACGGTGGCGTTGACGGCGACCAAGGTGGTGTCCGCAGCAGCCTTGGCACGGGAAGCGGCGGCGATGATCTCGGTGGCTTTGGCGACCTCGGCCAGGGCGGCTTTCTGATCCTTGGCACTCAAGGTATCCAGGGCGCCCTTGGCAACCGTGGCGGCGGACCGAAGTTTCTTAGCCTCGGCTTGCTTAGCGGCATCATTACCGGCATTCAATTCAGCGCTCTGAGCGGCCATCTCGGCTTTCTGGAAGGCGGCCAGGGCGGCCTCGACCTTAGCGTTCACAACCTTCAAGGCGGCATCGGCTTTTACCTTGGCGGCCGGGGAAGCCTTGAAGCGCGCTTCGGCGGCGGCGGCGGCGGTTTCGGCCGATTTCATTTTTTGCACGAGCGCCTCATGGGTGTTCTTGGCGGCGGCTTCGGCTTTTACCAGATTGGCCGTCTCTGTCTTGGCCTTGGCGAGGGTGGCGGCCAGAGGGGTCATGGCCGCTTTGGCTCTGGCGGCGGCATCCTGTGCGGCCTTGGCGGCGGCGGCGGTGCCGGTGGCGGCTTTCTCGGCGGGGCCGAGTTCGCGTTCGATGGACTGAAGCGCCTTGGCGGCATTGGCCTTAGCGACGAGCGCCTGCGCCACGGAGATTTCCAGAGCGCGATCAATGGTTTGAAGCGGCACGAGTTCGACGGCCGCAAGGTCGTTGTATTGTTTTTGCGCGGCAGCCACTTTGGCGGTCTCGGCTTGGGCGGCGGTTTGGGCCTTGGTGGCGGCGGTTAGGGCAGTTTGCAGATTGGCTTGGGCCTGTTTCATGGCGGCCTCGCGGGTGGCGACCACTTTTTGGGCTTCCACGACCTTGGCCTTTTCCCGGGCCACTTCGGCCTGCGCGGCGGCCAAGGCTTCGTCGGCCTTAGTTTTGGCGTTTTGAGCTTCATTGACCTTGGCTTGCAGAGCGGTTTTGGCAGCGCCGAGATCCCATTTTTGGGCGGCGGCTAGGGCAGCCTTGGCTTTGGTCAAGGCAGTTTGGGCGGACTCGGACTCTGATTTGAGTTGTGCCAGCTCGGCGTCCTGACTGCTGACTTCGCGGCGGACGGTGTACAGGGCGGCAAAGGTCTTGCTCAGCCGCAGGTGATCAGCGTCTTCTTGGGCGGAGGTCAGGGCGGCGCCGGCCGCGGTGACCTTGGCCTGCTCCGCCGAATTGGCCTTGGCGAGATCTGCTAGGCGCTTGGTGAGCACGGGTTGGCCGGTCTTTTGTTTGGTTTGTGCCTCGGCCAATGATTTATTGGCAGCAGCGTGGATTGTGCCGGCTTGGGTAACCTGTGTGTTGATCGTGGCCAATGCCTTGTCGGCGCTGTTCTTGGCAGCTTGGGCGTCGGTGAGCGCTTTGGCGGCTGCCCCAGCCTTGGCTTGGGCAGCTGGTTTGTCAGCTTCGGCCGCGGCGACCAGCGCCTTATCAGTAGCGGCCTTGGCGGCGGTGGCGGTTTCCACGGCCTTGACGGCGGTAGCGGCTTTAGCTTGAGCAGGTTTTTGTTTCTCGGCCACTAATTTATCCAGCGCTGCCTTGGAATCGGTCACGGCTTTTTGGCGCATGGTGACGGCGGCGGTGAAGGCGGCCTGATCGGCCTTAGCCTTGGCGATTTGATCAAGGACGGCTTTGTGAGCAGCTTCGGCAGCGCGAGCTGCGGCAGCTTTTTCATCCACGACTTTTTGAGCGGCAGTGAATTGCTCGGCCATGGTGGCGGGGTTCAGGGAGAGGCGACTGATCTCCTGACCATCAGCAGCGTTCCACACATAAACCTGGCCGGTCCAATCGGTGCCAATCACGCGTTTGGCATCATGAGTGGGAACGCCGGTGGAGGGGATATCACCGGGGAAGGTGAAGCTGCGCTTGGCGTTGCCGCCGGCATCCCAGAGGGTGGCGCGGCGGTTGCGGCCCACGGTAACCAAATCGCCGGTTTGCGCCCGACGCAGACCAGACGCGCCGCCGCTGTGGGCGGTCCAGCTCTTGAGCTGGGTGACTTCATCAATGTTCCAAAGTTTGCCGGTGCCATCTTCACTGACGCTGGCGACGACGTTGGTGCTTACCCATTCGAGGCCGGTGATACGACCGCGGTGGCCCATGAGAGAGGCAACCCGGCCTCCGGGCTCGGCTTCCCACACATGAATGCCGCCAGCTCTGTCGCCAGAGGCAACATATTTTCCTTTAGGCCCAAACCGCATGGAGGTTACCCAGTCGGTATGTTTTTTGATTTTATGCAGCATCTCGCCGGTGTCTGTGGAGAAAATGCGCACTAAGCGATCCGGACCACCGTGGGCGATGTAGCGTTGATCAGCGGAAATATCCGTGGCGAGTACCGCATCCAAATCTTCCCCCACGGTGAGAAGTTGTTCGCCTTTGGTGACATCCCAAACGGTACTGAAACCAAGGTTGGCTCCGCGGCCGCCGCCGATGACAAGCAGTTTGCCGGTGGCACTGAAGTTGAGACTATGCGGATAGCCCTTGGGAAAGGGGATGATGCCGGCGACCTTAAGGTTGTCGGTATTGTAAAGGATCACCTGTCGCTGGCCGCCAATAGCCACGAGCGGGGCCCATGGGCTGACGGCGATAGCGGTGGAGACACTGGTACGATCGGTGCGCACAAAGGGGTCGAGCGAAAGCACTTCCACCGGCATGGGTGCGGGGCCTTCGGGGCGTTTGCCGAGAGAATCGGGGTCAATAGTGAGATCCACCTTCGGCTTGTCGGACATGACAGCCTTGGAACCGGTGGTTTCAAGGAGCCCCCCGACGATCCATTTTTTGAATACCTCAATCTCCTTGTCGGACAGCTTCCCATTGGGCGGCATGGTGGGTTCTTCGGCATGGATAATGACCTGGTAAAGGAAGCTGCCATCGGCATCGCCACCGGCCACAACCTCTCCGCCGCCACCGCCTTTCATCAGGCCATTGTAGGTCGACAGGTCGAGATCAGCCCGCATCTTGTCCGGGTTATGGCACTTGAGACAGGCGTTGCGCAGGATGGGCAGGACGTGATCTTCGTAGGTGATCTTGTCTTGTGCTTGGATCTGAAGCCCGGCCAAAAAGAAGCCGGCAAGCGCGATGGATTTTAAGTTCCGAGTCATCATCGGTTTCAATTATCCCTAGTTATGCGCCCGCTTGCGGGCGGATCAGTTAGTGGTTAAAGATAAACTCCTTGGAGTTCAGCACGGCCCAGAAGAGGTCGTTCAACACTTCTTCATCCGTGCGACCTTCCTCGCCCACGAATGCCATGAGCTTGGTCTTCTCTGTTTCGGTGGGTTTGCGTGCCAAACACCGAATGTAAAGTTCGTCGACCACTTCCTCGGGTTTTTTGCCGGCTTGCAACAATTTCCGAACGACACCGCCCTGGCTGCATTTGGTGTTAACGGTATCGCCATTGAGCAAATGTAGCGCCTGCGAAAGGTTTGGCTCGAGGGCCACTTCACAGGAACAAACCGTCGTACGGGTAGCCCGACCAAATGTGGTGAGGAAAAATGTAGAGGTGCCGCCATCAACAATCTCCACCGCACTGGATCCCACCGGTAATCCACGGAATTTATTCTGAGTATCCGTCACTTGGCTAATGATATCCAGCAACACCTCGGCGCGGACGCGGCGGATGGTGCTCTTGGCAAAGTTGCGAGTATCACTTTGGTTGGACTCGGTGCTTTGCACGCTACGTTGGTAGGCACGGGAATTACAAATCTCGCGCACGAGCTGCTTGAAGTTATAACCGCTCTCCTGAAACCGCTTACCCAACTCGTCAAGCAGCTCGGGGTTGCTCGGCGGATTGCTGATGCGCACATCATCCACAGGCTCCACAATACCTTGGCCGAGAAAGTGCGCCCAAACAATGTTGGCCATATTCTTTGCAAAGTAAGGATTCTTTGGAGAGGCCAACCATTCAGCTAAAGCCACACGACGGTCCCCACCATCCTTCAACGGAAACCCGGACATCATTTTGCCATTGGCATCTTTTCTAATCTCGGGCCCATCAGCTCCGAGGAACTTTGGCGGCATGTCGCGATTGCCCACAATATGCCTTACGCCACCACTACCGCGGTTGTAGATGATGGTCTCCCGATTATCTTCACCGGTTTTCCGGCCTACCTGGGCGAACAGCGAGGCGAAGCTGTAATAATCATCCATTGTCCAACGATCGAACGGATGATTGTGGCACTGGGCGCATTGGATACGCATGCCCATGAAAATCTGAGCGGCGTTCTCGGTCAGTTTTAGCGTGTCTCGTTCCACCTGATAGAAATTGCCGGCGGGATTGCTAAAGGTTCCTCCACGGGCACCGAGTAGTTCCTGAACAATCTTGTCCATCGGCTGGTCCTGCTCAAACTGTTCGCGTAACCACTCGAAGTAGAGCACGGCGTTCTTGTAGTAGAACTGATTGTTCTGGGTCCGGATCTGCAGCAGTTCGGCCCATTTCATTACCCACATGCGCACGAATTCCGGCCGGGCAATAAGGTCATCCACCAGCTTAGATCGTTTGTCCGGCGACTTGTCGGCCACAAACGTCTTCACTGCTTCGGGGGCGGGCAGCACACCGATAATATCGAGATAGGTTCGGCGAATAAAGGTGTTGTCATCACACACTTCACTCGGGGTGATGCGAATCTTCTTGAGCTTGTTGTGCACGAGGGTATCGATGTAGTTAGCCTCGGGCTCATTAGGGAATTTGAAGTCCGGCATCTCCGGAATCACCAACACCTGTGTGCCCACAGTGATCTGATCGAACCGCGCCATCACAAACGCCTCACCACGTGTGCCGGCTGTCATCATACCCTTACCATCCACCGTAGTGGTGACGTCATTGTTAGTGAGGAACATGGTTTCGTGAGTCACGTCGCGCGTGGTGCCATCGCTGTACATCGCTCGCACGATGATTTGCTGCTGGGCGCCTTCCCCCTCGAGCACGGATTGTTTCGGGTAAATCTCGAGGTCCAACACCTTGGGAGTGCCTGCTGGATCACGTGGCGCACCGGCTTCTAGCCACCGGACAATGGTTTTATAGAGCGAACTCTCATTATCAAACATTTTACCGCCAGTGTGCGTCACTCGGCCAGTAGCTTTTTCAAGCAACAGACTGTCATGCGGCAAGGCGAGGTTGATACGGCGCCCGAGATTTTCACGAGTAATCCGATCGTAATCACCATTGGGATCAAACCCAAATAGGGAAAGCGCAAATCCGTCCTTGCCGCTCGAAGCACCATGGCAAGCGCCAGCATTACAACCGCCCTTGGTAAAGGTGGGCATCACATCGAGGCTGAAGCGAATGGGCCGTTCCTCCGTGGCATTCTCCACCTTTACCGGCACAGTAAGGGTTCGCCCGCCGAACTCAATTTTCAGTTCGGTCTCGCCATCGGCAACCGGCTTGATGATGTTATCTTCAAACTTCACTAAAGCCGGGTTGGCAAATGTGTACTTAGCGTCCTTAGATACATCGCGCGTAGTACTATCGGCAAACTTGGCCTGCAGCATGATCTGCTGCTTACCTCGCAACGTCACCAGATGAGCGTCCTTTGGGTATACCTGCAGGTCCACCAAATCTTTCGGAGCGGCGCTCAAAAGGAACGGCGCGGTGAGCAGTGCGAGAAATATTTTCTTCATGGTCTCAATGTCTAAATTTACCTTAGCACTTTTAAGGGTTTATTTGGCCGGCTCGGGAATCACTCCGAGGCTTCCCAGCGCGGGCTTCTTAATCACTGGCGCGGCGGGCGGCGCATTCACGCGCAAAGTACCGCGACCACCCAAGATCTGCGTGACCTGATGACCGCTATGATCCATGGACAACTTGCAGTACACCGTGCGGTGCAAACCCACGCGGGCATTTGGTTCCACGGTGATGGGGAAGGTGATGGACTCGGTGTCCTTGGTTACTTGTAACTTGGTGCTGGTGGTGCCCGTCGGCAGCCCAACCAATTCCACTGTGGCTTCCCCGGGGAATTCCGTGCGCGTGGTGAGATCCACTTTCAACTCGGTGGGATACCCCTGTGTGGTCGTGGCCGCCGTAATTTTGCCGACCATAAAATAATCCTTAATCTCCAGCGGCGAGAGCTGGGTGGAGACATACGCCGTGGCGCCGTCTACCGTGGCCGTGCCCAGAAAGGCAAATTTGTGCTCCAAAATCTCCGCGGAACTGTTGCCGTTGAACACATAAGTGATTTCGTTTTTATCGGCGGGGATGTTAATGGAGGAGGTGCAGCTCAGGCCCGGAGGGCGGGTGAGCATGCGCACGTTGATCTGCCCGTTGAACCCTTCCTTGCGCTCGGCGATGACCTTGATTGGCAGTGTGCCCGCACGCACCAGCGGGGCCTTGGGTTCCTCGATACGGATCTTGTAAGGCAATTCCTCCACCACCGCCACGCCGATCTTGTCGACCCACGTCTTATAATACACGCCGCGGTTGCCGTTTTGCACGAGGTCAAAGTTTTGCCAAATCCCACCGGAAATATCAGCAGCATTTTCACCCACCAACTTGCCGGTTATATTGCCTAGGCCACCACCGATCGGAGCATCCGCCGCCGCCTCAAACACTGCGGTCAACTGTGTTTTGTTTGAAGCCATGTGCGCAGCATGCATCGTGATACCTGGTGGGAAGTCCTGTGGGCTCAAAGCGAGTTCCCCTCCGAAGCTGGTGCGCCGAGCTTGAAGGATCAGGGGAAAACGGTTCCCGCGAGCCACGACAACGTTTTTACGAGTTTGCGTATTGTACCGGGCAGTATCCGGCACATACAAACTAAGTTTGGCCTCGCGAGGCTGAAATTCTACGCGGTAGGTGTAATCGGACCCTCCGTTGTTTAAATGGTCACGAACGCGTAGGGTGTACTCGCCATCGGCCGGCACAGTCCAGCTGAGGTAGCTATCGGGACCACCCGAATCATCGTTGCTGGCGAGACTGCGACCGTCCTTGTTGCAAATATAGATCACCGAATCAATTGGCGAGCGCAGCTTACGTGCATATACGCGCACGTCATAGCGCTGTCCCTTTTTGGCGGTGAACCGAAACCAGTCCTGATCTCCCGGCTCACCAATAATGCCATTAAAAGCGACGGGCAACGGCGTATCGGACAGACGCGCTTCCCCTACCGAATTATTCGGTTCCTCCTCGAGGACGTTAGGGAAAGGTGATACGCGCACTTTGTTACCTGAGGGGGCAATTACGCCATCGGCTTGAGGAAAGGCTGCGATATCGCGGAAACTGGGTTGGCTTTGTTGACCAAAGGTCGCCTGAAAGGACACCGGCTTGGCCGCCTTAAATTTCTGTGTGAAATCACCTGTCGCCTTGTCGATAAACTTCACGTCTAATTCCTTACCTTCCTGCCCCCCGGCTGGATAAACCGCAGTTGGTCGCGGAAATGTGCCGATGTGCATACGGTAGGCGCGCAACTGACCATAAGAGCTTTCACGCAACTCCACAGTATATGTGTCATCCTCCTTGGCTAAAGCTGTTGCAAAACAGTCCTGAATAAACAACGGCGTGTCATCAGATCGGGCAACAATGAATCCTTTGCTGTTTTTTATCGCCACCGAAGCATCATCAAAGTAACGCCCCAACCGGATACACTCCACTTCCACAGAGATGCGCTGACCTTGTTTCACGTCCACCACGAAGCGGTCCACCGATTCATTAGCCACTGCACCCGATATCGTAGTGTTAAGCGCAACCTTCTGCGGCCCCTCACCTTCCTTGGGGGCCACTTCGCGCAAAGTGGGGAAAGGGCCCACATAAAACGTCCGCAACTCACTCAAGCCACCACGGGTGCGCAGGCGCACCTTGTGCTCACCTAGGGGGCAATCAGCCTCCGCCTTTATGATAGCCTTGAAGCCATTGTCATCGGCTTCGTTAATCTTCACCACCTTTACACCAGGGTGATAAAAAAGAATATCCTCAACATCCTTCGCACGTGCGGCTCTAAAATAAATCTCCTGCTCCGTACCCGGCTGCAAACCATCGGGTCGCAGATAATACAAACGGGGATCCACTGCGGCTACGTTCCAGACTAACCCGATGAGTGTAAGGGTAAAAACTAATCGTTTCATTTGCTGTGTTATTAAACGCACGGGGCAAGATTCCATGTGGAACCTCGCCCCGGGCGGTTGGTTAAATGTTTTTACGAAGTCCGTCCGAGGCTTAGGCCAAGATTTCCTTCACCACTTCCCCGTCGTAATTGATCGGCATTGGGCGGTTACCCGGACCCACTAACCGACGGTGAGGATCAATCCCCGCGAGCGAATACACCGTAGCGGCCCAATCAGGCACATGCACAGCGTCCTCTTCAGGCTCCGCGCCAGTCGGATCAGACATTCCATGGACCACACCACCCTTGATGCCGCCACCTGCCATTACCACGCTGAACACCTTGGGCCAGTGATCGCGACCAGCATTAGCATTAATCTTTGGTGTACGCCCAAATTCACTTGTGACCATCACCAAGGTGTCCTCGAGCATACCGCGTTGATCTAGGTCGCGAATCAGCGCCGCAAAAGCCTGATCAAACGGAGGTAGTTGAGAAGCATTGGCGGCGGCGATATTCGTGTGGTGATCCCAGCCACCGTAAGTGGTGCTCACAAAACGCACACCGGACTCAACCAAACGGCGGGCCAACAGGAAGCGGCCGCCAGCGGTATTGCGCCCGTACTCGTCGCGCAGCTTGGCCGGTTCCTTGTTGAGGTCGAACGCATCGCGGGCTTCCGGCGAGGAAATCATCCCGTAAGCGCGCTGGTAGAAACTATCCATACCGTCAAGCGCATCGCTCTTTTCGAGCGCGCTGAAGTGGCTGTCCACAATCGAACGCATGCCACGGCGCTTAGCAAAGCGTTTGTCGTCAATGCCGTTAGGCAGCGAAAGATCGCGTACCTTGAAGCTGCTGCTACCCGGGTCGGCCCCGAGGCTGAACGGACCAAACGCGCTACCGAGGTAGCCCGTGCCGCCGTTTCGGCTTTGGCTCGGGATCGCCACGTAGGGCGGTAGATTTTTGCGTGGACCAAACTCGTGACTCACAATCGAGCCAATGCTCGGGAACACCACGGCCGGGTTCGGACGAATCCCCGTCATCATGTTGTGCGTGCCACGCTCGTGCGCCGCCTCGCCGTGGGTCATGGAGCGAATGACCGCCAGCTTGTCCGCCACCTTGGCAGTGTTCTTCAGGTTCTCAGAAAACCGCTCACCGGTGTTGGTCTTCACTGTACCCAACGGACCGCGATATTCGGCCGGCGAGAGATACTTCGGATCCCATGTTTCCTGATGGGCCGAGCCGCCGGGCAGATAAATATTGATGATGTTCTTGGCCTTGCCGGGCTTGCTTTGGCTAGCCACGTCACGCCAATCCTCACCGGCGGCCTGCGCCTCGAGACTGAGTAGATCGCCCAACGTCAGGCCAAGACCAAGGCCACCCAAGGCGCCCACGGAAAGGAAGTCACGCCGGTTCGGATTGGAGGCGTGATCGGTGCCGCCACAGAACTGGTATCCGCTTTGTTTTTTCATAAGTTGAATGCTTTTAAGGTTGGTCGCTATTTTGCGTCTGATTTCGACCTACGATTTTGTGAATGTATTCACAAAAACGCAACTAGAATTCCTCTTTTTTTTGGGTTGTTTTTGGTTTTTTTCCTTGAACTCAAAGTTGTCGCTTGCCCGTCGCCCGCCGGCAGCTTAAACCGCTGGGAATGCGTTCCCTACTTTTCAGTTTTGTTTGGCTCTACGCCCTGCCTCTCCAAGCCCAAGTAGAGGCCCCAAAAACAGAGTTTGCCGACTACCTCGTCGCCCCCGTTCACGTCCATCGCCTCATCACGCCCGGAGAACTAAATCTCACCACCACCCTGACCGATCAGGATCTCGGGGAAATCTTCCTCCAAGTGAACCGCATCTGGGGTCATGCCGGCATCCATTTTCCAATTGCCACCCTCACAACCGAAGCTGCCGCCCACCCCAATGCCTACCGGCAAAATTACCGCTCGCGCAACCTTCGCTGGATGCTAGCCCTGCGCCCCCAAAACACTCGCACTCCCAACCATTTTCACATTTATTATCTTAAAAGATTCTTAGCCAACGGTGTTTACATCGGCCCCGGAGGCATGTTTGTCAAAGACATGGCTAAACTCTGGAAAGTAGAAAATGGAATCGAAAAACCGATTCCACGAGTCACTTCGCACGAACTTGGTCATGCATTAACGTTAAAGCACCGCCAGGAAGCTACTAATCTCATGGCCAGTGGCACGAGTGGCTGGACCTTGAATGAAACGGAAATCGACCAATCCCGTGCCGCCGCCCAAAAGCTGAAATGGATCCGCCCTGCCAAGGAAATACTGGAGCAGGCTGATGCCCTTTATCTTGAGGGAAAACGCCCCGAAGCCCGCGAACAGTACCGGCTCATCGCCGGCATCCCCCTGCATTGCCCCGAAACCACCCGGGCCAAAATCCGCCTCAAGCCCCGCCCCTAATGTTCTCCACTAAATTGCGCGAACTCTCAGTTTTTCCACAGAAAAAACCGCAATCCGATTAGAAAAACACCGAACACTGCGGTAGGGCGGCTTCTAAGCGGGTGACTTCCTCCCGGGCAATTGGGTTGCCATATAACCAAACCTGCTTCAATTCCGGCAGGGTCGCCAGTGGCATCAATTCAGTGATGCCGTTTTTCTCCAAGTACAAATATCGCAAACCCTGCAGACCTTGTAGACTGTTCAGAGTGTTGAAGCCCGTTTGTGACAGCCCCAGCATTTTCAACCGGGGCAAACGAGCCAAACCTCGGAAGAGCTCATCCCAATCCAGTATTTCCACTTCATCCAGTTTCACTTGCTCCACCGCCGCCCATTGTTCCGCAGTCACCTCCCCTTCGGGCCACATGGAAGTAGCCCGCACCGCGGATTCCAACAACTCTGGCATCAGCTCATCCTTCTTAGTACCCCCAAGGGCAATCTCCGCTGGTGCACCACAATGTGGACACATCATCGCGGTTGTGCTGACCGGCTTGGCACATTCAGCGCAGAGAGTCATGGCCATGCCGCATGCTACCCCAAGAACCGTTGCACAAAAACCCCAATCAAGCATGGAGACGATGATGTTCTTCTCACGTTCGCAAGGCGTTGTAATTTTAAATTGAGTTTAACTCACGCGAAGTAATGAAACTGCTCGACGATTGACAGCTTCTTGGGCGCAGCTAACCTCCAGCCATGCGGATGCTTTTCCTGATGCTGGCTGCCTGGTGCAGTATTTCGCTCTCGGCCAAAACTGACACCAACCCGCCCAATGTCGTGGTCATTTTTATGGACGACATGGCCTATGCGGATATCGGGCCGTTTGGAGCCAAAAATTTTCCCACCCCACACCTAGACCGCATGGCGAAGGAGGGCCGAAAGTTTACAGACTTTTACGTGACCCAAGCGGTGTGCAGCGCCTCGCGCGCGGGTTTGTTGACCGGTTGCTATAATGTGCGCGTGGGGATTCTTGGAGCGCTGGGCCCCAAGAGTACGCACGGCATCAATTCCAGGGAGCTAACGCTAGCTGAACTGTGTAAGCAGCGCGGGTACGCCACGGCCTGTTTCGGGAAATGGCATCTGGGCCATCAAAAGGAATTCCTGCCCTTGCAGCATGGCTTCGATGAATATTTTGGCATCCCGTACTCCAACGACATGTGGCCCTACCATCCGGGCGTGCGCCACCTGCCCATGGCTGAGCGTCTCAAAAAATGGCCGCACCTGCCGTTGATCGAAGGCAACCAGGTCATCAACCCCAAAGTCACCGGCAAGGATCAGGAACAGATCACCACCCAGCTCACCGAGCGCTCGGTGCGGTTTATTGAAAAGAACAAGGACAAGCCGTTCTTCCTCTACGTGCCGCATCCCATGGTGCATGTGCCGTTGTATGTTTCTGATAAATTCAAGGGCAAGAGTAAGGCCGGCCTATTCGGGGACGTGATGATGGAGGTTGACTGGTCCGTCGGCCAAATCCTTGAGACCCTGCGCAAGTACAAGCTCGACAAAAACACGCTGGTCATTTTCACCAGCGACAATGGTCCGTGGCTCAGCTACGGCGACCACGCCGGTTCAGCTGGCCCTTTGCGCGAAGGCAAGGGCACCATGTTCGATGGCGGCTGCCGCGAGAGCGCGCTCATGTGGTGGCCCGGCACCATCCCGGCCGGCAGCGAATGTCCCACGCCCGCCATGACCATTGACCTCCTGCCCACGGTCGCCGAGCTGATTGGCGCCCGTCTGCCCAGGCATCCGATTGATGGCAAGAGCATCGTTCATCTCCTGAAAGGCACCAGCGACACCAGCCCGCATGAGGCCTATTACTTCTACTACGGCCGGCAATTGCAGGCCATTCGCATGGGCAAATGGAAGCTGCACTTCCCGCACGGCTACCGCACCATGGCCGGACGCCCCGGCGGCACCGGCGGCATTCCCACCCGCTACAGCCAGGCCAAGATCGGGTTGGCGTTGTTCGACATGGAAAAAGACATCGGCGAAACCACCGACGTTAAAGCCAAGCACCCGGACATCGTGAAACAGCTCCAGGCTCTCGGGGAGAAGATGCGCAATGAGCTCGGGGACAACGGCCGCCCGGGAACTGGCCTCCGCCCTCCCGGTCAGTTGTAAACCGCTAAAATTCAGGGGTTTCCGCCCACTTTCCCCGGTCGGCTGGCAAAAAAACCATTTACAAACGCGTAACTCTCCTTACCCTTCGCGCCTTTCTATTAGAGTCGCACAACCCAATGCGCGCGAAAATAACCAAAATCTTGGGATGTCTGTTGCTAGGCATCGGCGGCACCCACGCCACTGCTCAACAACGATCCCCGCAGAATATTCGCCATGCGTACCTCATCACCGGCGCGCAGACCGCGATCATTTCTGAAACCGACCAGGTCCTCTGGCGCTACCCCCGCAACACCCGAGATGGTTGTGTGCTGGAATCCGGCAACGTGTTGCTCGTGCTCAACAGCGGCAAAAATTACCCGGGCGGGGTTGTGGAAGTCACTCGAACAGGCCGCACAATCTTTCAATACCGCGGCCAACAACAAACGGTCAACTCCGCACAACGCCTGCCAGGTAACCTGACCCTGATTAGCGAAGGCGGGCGCCAACCCCAAATCACAATCGTCGACGCCAAAGGCCAGCCCAAAATACGCATCCCTGTGGCTACGCAAACTAACAATCCTAAAGCCCAAATCAGTTTTGCTCGAGCCGCCGCCCCGCGTCGTGTACTAGTCACGCTCCCTGCTGACCGCCAGATTCGTGAATACGATCTGGAAGGCAAAGTCCACTGGAAATGGACTGCACCACATCCCCCGGTAAACGCCGTACGACTGCCCAACGGCCGCACCCTTGTCAGCCTACGCGGAGATCGATTGGTTGAAGTTAATGCCGAGGGTAGAATTGTCTGGCAAGTCACCCAAAAAGACTTTGCCAAACCATACCTGTATGCCCTTAGCACTTTCCAAGTCATGGCCAACGGCAACCTGGTGTTTGCCTCAGCCAACCCGGATGCAAAAATCAGTCGCCTAATGGAATTGACTCGTGACAAAAAACTTGTCTGGTCCGCCGTCCAAAAGATACGCCTCCGCCCGACCCAATTCCAAATTCTCACTACCAACGGCCGCCCAATCCCGGGCCCAGCCCTCCGCTAGAGCCACACCCCCATTTTCCTTTACGGAACACCCTCTGGAGGCTAAAAACTCCGGCCATGAAGACCCGTTCCCTGATCGTGATCACGTGCGCCCTGAGCCTTGTCGGCTGGTTGGGATGCAGCAAAAACCCCGACTCCGAAGGTGATAACGACAGCAGTGAAGCCCGCATTGCTTATGTGACCAATGGAGTAGATCCATTCTGGGATCTTTGTGCCGCCGGCGTGCGCATTGCCGAGAAGGAATTCGGCATTGGCTGTGAGGTGCACATGCCCACCAAGGGTGTCGTGGATCAAAAACGAATCATGGAAGGTCTCCTTGCCAAGGGTATTGAGGGAATTGCCGTGAGCCCGGTGGATGCCGAAAACCAAACGCCTTTCCTCAATGAAGTCGCCGCAAACTCAAAGCTCATCACACAAGATGCCGATGCACCGAAGAGCAAACGCCTCGTGTACATTGGTACCAACAATTACAAAGCTGGGCGGGCTCTCGGCAAGCTGGTGAAAGAAGCCCTGCCTGAAGGCGGCGAAGTGATCATCTTCGTGGGCCGCCTCGAGCAGCTCAATGCCCGCCAGCGCCGCCAAGGCGTGATTGATGAGCTTCTCGAAAAGCCCGAGCAGGAACTTGGCGCGGTCAAATTCGACGCCGTGGACGCCAAAAACCTCACGGCTGAAGGTTCAAAATATACCATTCTTGATACCCGCACAGATAATTTTGATAAAGCCAAAGCCAAGAGTAATGCCGAGGACGCTATCACTAAGTACGAAAATGTGAAATGTATGGTGGGTCTTTTTGCTTACAATCCCCCAGCCTGTATCGATGCCATCAAGGAAGCGAACAAGGCCGGCGAAATCAAAGTCTGCGGTTTTGATGAGCAGGACGCACTGCTTCAAGCCATCAAGGATGGTAACGCCCATGGCACAATCAGCCAACAACCCTGGGAATACGGCTATGAATCCGTGAAAATGCTTAAGAACATTCTCGACGGCAAACAGCCTGAGACCGCGTTCCATGAAGTTCCCTTCCTCGTCGTCACCAAGGACAACATTGACGAGTTCTGGGCGAAGAAGAAGGAAATGGCCGAACTCGGCAAACAGGATTAAATGGCCGAAGCCCGCACACCGCTTCTGGAGGTCCGCGGGCTGTGCAAACAGTTCCCTGGCGTTCGCGCCCTGCATGAAGTCGCGCTCGAATTGCATCAGGGCGAAGTACTCGCGCTGATTGGGGAAAACGGCGCTGGTAAAAGCACGCTTATGAAAATTCTCGCCGGCGTGCAGCCGGCGGATTCCGGAGAATACCTTATCGAAAGCGAACCTGTTCGTTTTCAAAACGTCCGGGATGCCATGGCTGCCGGCGTGTCCTTAATCCATCAGGAACTCAACCTCGCCGCCAATCTGGATCTTGCTGCCAACATTTTTCTGGGCCGTGAACCCAACCAATTTGGTTTTTTTCAAAACAGAAATATCCATGCCGAAGCCGCCAATTTCCTGAAGCGTGTTGGCCTCGACCTCCCCACCCAAACCCTCGTGGGCAATTTACCCATCGGCAAACAACAGTTGGTGGAAATCGCCAAGGCTCTCTCCTGTAATGCCCGTGTGTTGATCATGGATGAACCCACGAGCAGCCTTTCACAAACCGAAACCGAAACTCTTTTTGAAGTGGTACACGACCTGCGACGACAAGGCATCAGTATCATTTACATCTCCCACCGGCTGGGAGAAGTGAAAGAACTGGCCGATCGCGTCACTGTGTTTCGTGATGGCGAAAACGCCGGAGACTTGGCTAAGGATGAAATTAGTCATGACGCCATGGTTCGACTAATGGTTGGCCGTGACCTGTCCGAATTCTACGACCGCCAAATCCATAGCCCCGGCAAAGTGGTTCTGGATGTGGAACAAATCCGCACTCTGGAACATCCGAATACAGAAGTTTCACTCAAAATACACGCTGGCGAAATTGTCGGAATCGCCGGTCTCGTCGGAGCCGGCCGCACGGAATTACTCCAAACACTGTTCGGCGTCACGCCCGCTCTCGGCGGCACGATTCGAATGAATGGCGAACCGATTCGCCCCCAAAGCCCCCGTGATGCGATCGCCGCCGGCATGGCGCTAGCGCCCGAAGATCGCAAGCTACACGGGTTGGTTTTGCCCATGACCGTCCGCGAAAACGCCAGCCTCGCCAGCCTAAAGCGCGATCAAAATACGGGGCTCCTGAACTTTTCCGCCGAGGAGGCCGTCGCCGAGGAAGCCGTCGAACAGCTCCAGATCAAGACCCCCCATCTCGAGCAAGTAGCCCGTTTTCTATCCGGCGGCAACCAACAAAAAATTGTGCTCGGCAAGTGGCTCGCCCTTACCCCGCAGCTGCTCATGCTGGATGAACCCACCCGCGGCATTGATGTAGGGGCCAAGCGCGAGATTTACCGGCTGATGGAAAAACTCGCTGGGGAAGGCATGGCTATTCTCTTTGTCTCCAGCGAAATGGAGGAAGTGCTGGGTATGGCGGATCGCGCACTCGTGATGCATGAGGGTCGCATCGCCGGCGAACTGGCCCGCAACGAACTCTCTGAGCAAGCTATCATGGAACTCGCCACTGGAACCCCACTCGCCGCCTAATCGTTTACCCACACACACTGATGAACAAAAATACCCTCGGCATATTCGGTTTGCTCGTCGCCATCTTCGCGATCACGGCCCTGTTGAATGACAAATTCATCAGCGCTTACAACATGCAAAACCTCATCAAGTGGTCGAGCCTCTATGCCGTGATGAGTATCGGCGTGGCTTTTGTGATCATCACCGGCGGTATCGATCTTTCCATCGGGTCAGTCGTGGGCCTTGTCGCCGTCGTGCTTGCCTACCAGCTCAAGGTCAAAGGCATCGACCCCGGGCAGGCAATCATCACCACGATGTCCATGTCACTCCTCATTGGCCTCATCCACGGCCTGTTGATCACTAAAGCTAAAATACAACCCTTCGTGGTAACCCTGTGTGGACTACTCATTTACCGTAGTCTTGGCCGGTGGCTCACCGACAATCAATCCCTCGGTCCCGTTCCGCTGGAAGACGATAAAGGGTACGCTAACATCGATACCATCAACTCCCTCGACCAAATATTCAGCGGCAAAATTGCCATCACCGATTCCTTCAACCTGCCCACCCCAGCGTTATTTTTACTCTTGTTAGGCATCGCCGCTGCCCTGTTTCTCAACCGCACCATTTGGGGGCGTTACCTCTTTGCCTTGGGCAACAACGAGGATGGTGCCCGGT
>CAJWMQ010000028.1 GCA_913042895.1 uncultured Verrucomicrobiales bacterium
TCGCTCGCCGGCACGCAGAACGCGGCCCGGGTCATGAAGCGCGATGTCGAGAAGCGCAAGCCCGCGCCCAATCGGCGCGCGGACGCGGACGCCTACGACCATGTCGCGGAGGCGACGGAGGTCGAGCAGGCGGAGGCGGTGCGTTCGCTCAAGGACAACTCGCAGGAAGAGGCGCACGAGGATCGTCGCGAGCACGGGACGGACCATGCACTCCCCGCGCACGATGAGCGGGATCTGGATTTTGCGCGAAAATATGAACTGCCCGTTCGCGTGGTGGTGGAAGCGCCGGAAGGGGAATCGCTCGGATTCACTGGCAACGGCACGAGCATGGAGAGCGGGTTTCTCACCGGTCTGCCAACGCCCGAAGCCAAGGTGAAGATCACCGATTGGCTGCAGGAAAACGGCAAAGGTAAGCGCACGATTAATTTCAAGCTGCGCGACTGGCTGTTCAGTCGGCAGCGTTACTGGGGCGAGCCATTCCCGATCGTCTGGCGCGATGGCCGGCACGAGGCGCTTGCCGAGAGTGACCTGCCGCTGTTGCCGCCGGAGCTGAATGATTACAAGCCCACCGCCGAGGGCGATCCGCCACTGGCGCGCGCAGCCGATTGGGTGAATCTGCCCGATGGCGTTCTGCGCGAGACCAACACCATGCCCCAATGGGCGGGCAGTTGCTGGTATTACCTGCGGTATCTCGACGCGCAGAACGACGAGCGCTTTGTCGGGGAGGCGGCTGAGAAATACTGGATGAATGTCGACCTCTATGTGGGCGGCACGGAACATGCGGTGTTGCACCTGCTGTATGCGCGGTTTTGGCACAAAGTGCTGTTTGATCTCGGTCATGTCTCCACGCCGGAACCGTTCCAGCGGTTGGTCAATCAGGGCATCATCCTTGGCGAGGATGGCCAGAAGATGAGCAAGAGCCGCGGTAACGTGATCAATCCCGACGTGGTGATTGGCGAATACGGCGCCGACGCCTTCCGCCTGTACGAAATGTTCATGGGCCCGTTGGAGATGATGAAGCCGTGGAACACTCAAGGCGTCGAGGGCGTATACCGGTTCCTCGGTCGCGTGTGGCGGTTGTTCATCGCTGACAGCAGCTACAAGGATTACGAACAAGCCGTCACCGCCGCGCCGGATTCCGCCGAGGCTGGTTTGGTGGAGTTGAAACTGCACGCGGCCATTTCGGATGCGGAACCGACCGATGAACAATTGAAGGCACTTCACGCCTGCATCAAGAAGGTCACCGAAGACCTCGAAGGCATGCGCTTCAACACGGCGATCTCCGCGCTCATGGTTTTCAGTAATGAAGCCTCCAAGTGGGATACGCGTCCGCGCGCGGTGTTGGGCTCGTTCCTCAATCTGCTGAACCCCTTCGCGCCACATCTGGCCGAAGATTTGGCCGCCCGCCTGGACACTGCGCACGGTGGCACGTTAGCCTATCAACCTTGGCCGGTGCATGACGACGCCTATTTGGTGGAGGACACCATCGAATTTCCCGTGCAGGTGAACGGCAAACTCCGTGGTCACATCGTCATCGCCCCCGCCACGCCGCGCGAGGAAATCGAGCAATTGGCTCTCGAATGCGAGAAAGTGCAGCAATTTATTTCCGGAAAAGAGATAAAGAAAGTCATCGTTGTGCCGAATAAATTGGTGAATATTGCGGCCAAGTGAAGGGTCTGGTAGAGTATCCCCATGCCGTATCTCACGCCGCAGGAGCAAAAAGTGCTCATTGTGGGGGTGGCCTTGCTGCTCACGGGATTTGTAGTGAAACAATGGCGCGCTTCGACGGCGCCCGCGGCTGGCTCCATGCCGGTTGAACAGAAATGATACACAGAGAAAGTTACGACGAAGTGCTGGACGGGATTATCGCGGAGGATCCGCGGTACCATCGCGATGCTTATCATTTTGTGCGGGAAGGGCTCGATTACACCCAGCAATCCATTTCCAAGCAGAAAGAAGGCACCGTGCGCCATATCAGCGGCCAAGAACTGCTGGGCGGCATGCGCTCGCATGCGCTGGAGAAGTACGGCCCGATGGCCATGATGGTGCTCGGTGAATGGGGCATTCGGCGCTGTGAAGATTTCGGGGAGATCGTGTTCAACATGGTGGAGCACGAGTTGCTTGCCAAAACCGACGAAGATTCCCGTGAAGATTTTTCAGGCGGATACGATTTCGAGGATGCCTTTCGCAAACCGTTTCTGCCGCCCGAAACGGCAGCGCCCTCAATGGATTCCGCCCAGCGCAACATCACGCCCGTAACTGATTCGGATAACGACCGCTCCGGCCAACCTTCTGAGCCGGAAGCTTCGGATAAGCAATAATCTCGCCGCGCACCGTTTCCCGCGCTACGCTCCGAGCCCATGCCCGAAGGATCGCCCAATCCTGTTGCCCGCCTGAACGCCGCCGGGGATACCCGTTTGGTGACTCTGGACAACGGCCTCACCGTGATCGTGCGCGAAGATCACAGCGCGCCCGTAGTGTCCGCCCAAGCTTGGGCCAAGACGGGCAGCATCCATGAAGGCGATTGGCTCGGCGCCGGCTTGTCGCACATTTTGGAGCACATGCTCTTCAAGGGCACCGAATCCCGCGGGGTGGGCCGCATTGATCAGGAAGTGCAGGAGGCCGGCGGCTATATGAACGCCTACACCTCGTTTGATCGCACGGTGTATTACATTGATGTCCCCAACACCGGCGCGCGCGTGGCTGTTGATATTTTGTGCGACATCATGCAGCACGCCACCTTGCCCGAGGCGGAACTGGAAAAGGAACTGGACGTCATCCGGCGCGAGATCGATATGGGCCAGGACGATCCCGGCCGCCGCGCCAGTCGGCGTCTCTTCGAAACCGCCTACACCACCAGCCCGTATCGTCACACGGTGATTGGCTATCCGGACATCTTCAACGAACTCCGGCGGGACGACATCGTGGGATACTACCGATCCCGCTACATTCCCGCTAATGTCTTTTACGTGATCGTGGGTGACATTAACGCCGACGAAGTCGTGACCCAAGTCGCCGAGACTTTTGCGGCCAACAAAGCTAAGCCGGCACCGCCACTATTGATCCCTGCAGAACCCCGCCAAACGGCTCCGCGGGAAGTGATGGAAGAGGCCCCGATTCAACTGGGGCATTTACATTATTCTTGGCACGTGCCCGATGTGCGGCATCCAGATCTGCCGGCCTTGGATGTACTCGCTACGTTGTTGGGCAGCGGCCGCAGCAGCCGCCTATATCAGCGGATCCGCGAAGGCAAGGGGTTGGTAAACAGCGCTGATGCGTGGACCTATACTCCGACCGAAAGCGGTTTATTTGGGCTGAGCGCGGTGGTGAATGACGATAAATTTGAACCGGCTTGCGGGGCAATGTTGGCGGAAGTGGAGGAGCTAAAGGGAAAAGCTGTGGAATCGGCGGAGCTGGATAAGGTAGTGAAGCAATTCATCTCCGGCACGCTGGGTACCCGCAAGACCATGGAAGGACAGGCGCAGAATCTCGGCGATTGCTGGATCTCCGTCAATGACCTCGATTTCTCGGATCGTTATCTGGAAGATGTGAAATCCGTGCAGCCAGATGACATTCAGCGTGTGGCCAATACCTATCTGCAGCCGGCCAACCGCACCTTGTATGCGTTGTTGCCCGAAGGTGGCACGCCGGCCATAAATGGAACGCATCTGAGGCACGAAACGGGGCCCATTCAAAAAGTGGAATTTTCCAACGGGCTTACCCTGCTGCTCAAGGAAGATCATCGCCTGCCGTTTGTTCAGTTGCGCGGTATGTTTCAGGGCGGGGTGTTGGCCGAGAAAATGGGTAACAGCGGCATCACGCAATTGATGGCCAAGTTGCTCGTCAAAGGCACGGCTCAGCGCACAGGCCAGCAGATTGCTGAACAGATCGAAAATGTGGGTGGCGGCATCGATGCCTATGGCGGCAATAATTCCTTTGGTATCTCGGCTGAGGTAATGAGCGAGGATGCGGCCTTGGGTGTGGAGTTGCTGGCCGATGTAATTTTGAATCCCTCCTTTCCTGCCGATGCCCTGAGCCGGCAGCGCGAAGTGCAACTGGCCGGCATTCGCGCGCAGGAGGACAAGCTCCTCCAAAAGACCTTCAGCTTAATGCGTGAAAATCTGTTTGGTGCGCATGGTTACGGGTTGAACAGTCTGGGTACACAGGAATCAGTGGAAGCCTTGGCCGCTGATGATCTGAGGGCTTTTCACGCTCAATTGGCTGTGCCCAATAACGCCGTGATTGCCGTGTTCGGCGACATGGATTCGGCCCAAGTGCGGGCGGATTTGGAAACCGCCTTCGGCCTGTGGAAACGCGGTGGCGACTATCAGGTGCCGAAGTTGTTGGCCGGCGCCCAAGGTAAACGCCGCGTGGCGGACCAAAAAGATAAAGAACAGGCCGTGGCCGTACTGGGCTTTCGCGGATGCACTTTTTTCGATGAGGATCGATACGCTCTGGAACTTCTCGGGGAGGCCTGCAGCGATTTGGGCAGTCGCTTATTCATGCGTATTCGTGAGGAGCTGGGCTTGGCTTACTACGTGGGGGCGCAAAGCCAGCCGGGCATGACGCCGGGGTCCTTTTCCTTTTACGCAGGCACCTCACCGGAACAACTGGCGCAGGTGGAGGTGGAGTTGATGGCCGAAGCCATGAAGTTGGCAAACGATGGATTGGATGCCGGGGAATTGCGCCGGGCCAAAAACAAGATGATCGGCGCCCGTAAGATCGGCCGTCAAGACCTCGGCGGTCTGGCAATGACGGCTGGCTTGGATGAATTATATGGATTGGGCTTTGATTCCAGTGATGAGGATGAAATCCGTATTGAGGAAGTTTCACAGGAATCGATTCAGGAAGCCGCCCAGAAATATCTCGATCCGGAACGCTGCGTGATCGCGGTGACGCACCCATAGGTTTCGAGTTTTCCGTGCTGGCAGGGGATTGACTCCCGCGTGGGCATGTGCATCATTTCCGCCATGCAGACCCCGTCCCCAACTCTGTTTAAAACGGCCGCCATTGCGGCTTCTCTCCTGATCATGAATGCCTGTGCCCCCGCCTCGGAAGACAATGCCAGCCAGCCGGACCCCGAAACCGGTGATGGCGATTCCAATGCCATCGCCAAAGCGGATTTTGGTGAAACCAAAGCCGGTGAAGCGACAGAGATTTACACGCTCACCAACAAGAACGGTCTGATCGCCAAGGTAACCACCTATGGCGCCACGCTCGTGGAATTGCACCTGCCGGATAGGCAGGGCAATCTGGTGGACGTTATTAACGGCTTTGACAACGTGGCCGGCTACGAGGGCGACGGTAACCAGTACTTTGGCTGCACCACCGGCCGCGTCTGCAACCGCATCGCCAAGGGCAAGTTTACGCTCGATGGTGAAGAGTACACATTGGCGACTAACAATGATCCCAACCATCTGCACGGCGGTGGCGACAAGGCGTTGAGCAAACAGGTTTGGAAAGCCGAACCCTCTGCCGACTCGCAGGCCGTGACCTTCAGCCTTACCAGTCCGGATGGCGAGGAAGGGTACCCCGGCAATCTCAGCATGAAGGTGACCTACACGCTTACTGATGAGAACGAATTGTGCATCGATTACGAGGCCACCACGGACAAGGCCACCCCGGTGAACCTCACCAACCACGCCTACTTCAACCTCGGCGGGGCCGGCAGCGGAACTATCCTCAGCCATGAGCTGACCCTCAATGCGGACAACTACACCGCCACCGATGACACCCTGATTCCCACCGGCAAGATAGAGCCCGTGGCGGATACCGCGTTGGATTTCCGTAAGGCTCATATCATTGGCGAGCGCATTCCGGACAAGGAAGCCAAAGAAACGGGCGACTGCGAAACCTCCACACTGGGATACGACCACAATTTCGTGGTGAACGGAGAGGCCGGCACGATGCGTTTGGCAGCCCGTTTGAAGGATCCGGCGAGCGGACGAGTGATGGAGATTCACACCGATCAGCCCGGTATTCAGTTTTACAGCGGAAACTTCCTCATGGAGCAGGAAGGGAAAGGTGGCAAGAAGTATCCCTTCCGCGGTGCGCTGTGCCTGGAGACTCAGCATTTTCCCGACTCGGTGAATCATGAGGATTTCCCAAGCACCATTCTCAAGCCGGGCGATACTTATTCCACCACCACGGTACATCGTTTCAGCGCGGAATAACTGCGTCTGCGAACAGTTTCCCCTGAATCTGCTTGCCGCCCTCGATGGGCGGCGGCAGAATCAGCGCGTCAGGGCCCATGGAATGCGGGCTTGTAAATCCCGCCAGGGCCGGAAGGCAGCAACGGTAGCTTGATCTGCATCTGCCGTGGTCACCCTGACCTTTTTGAATTTCCCAAAAGTTTACTGAAGTGTCATATCAGGTTATAGCCCGCAAATATCGTCCGCAACGCTTTGCGGATGTGGTGGGGCAGGAGCACGTCACCCAAACCCTCAGTAACGCCATTGCCTCCGGTCGCATCGCACATGCGTATCTTTTTAGCGGACCGCGTGGTACGGGTAAGACAACCATTGCCCGAATCTTCGCCAAGTGCCTAAACGCCACCGACGGACCCGCGGTGGATTTCAAGGCAGATGACGAGCGTTGTTTGGAGATCACTGAAGGCCGCGCGCTGGATGTGCTGGAGATTGACGGCGCGAGCAACAACGGCGTGGAGCAGGTGCGCGAGTTGCGCGACACCGCACCGTACGCACCGGCCACATGTCGTTATAAGGTATACATCATTGACGAGGTGCACATGCTCACCACCGCCGCCTTCAATGCGTTGCTCAAAACGCTGGAAGAACCGCCGGCGCACGTGAAGTTTATCTTTGCCACCACCGAACCGGAAAAGGTGTTGCCCACAATTTTGTCGCGCTGCCAACGCTTTGACCTGCGGCGGATTCCGGCCTCCCGGATTGTTTCCCATTTGGAATTCATCGCCAAACAGGAAGGCGTGACCATTGAGCCCGCCGCCCTACAGGCCATTGCGCGCGGCGCCGATGGCGGCATGCGCGATGCTGAGAGCACGCTGGATCAACTCATTAGTTTTTGTGGGGAGACCATTAAGGAAAGAGACGTGCTGTCGATGTTTGGTCTCACCTCACAATCGCAGGTGTTATCATTGGCCGAGGCTGTTTTACGGGCTGATGCTGCTGGTGCACTGGGACAACTACATGAACTGACCACTGGCGGTAAGGAGCTGGGCCGTTTGATCGGCGATTTGCTGGATCATTTTCGGAACGTGATGATTTACCAGGTTTCCGAAGGCGACACGGGTATACTTGAAATTTCCGAGGCCGAGCAAACGGCGCTCGCCGAACAGGCGCAACTGGCGGATAGCAGCGCCGTGTCGCGCGTCCTTGAAGTGCTGACCGATTGCGAAATCCAACTGCGCAATGCGTCCTCCAAAAAAATCCTAGTCGAAGTCTCGCTGATGAAAGCGATGGATGCCGCCCGTGCCATGAGCCTGAATGATGTGCTCGATCGCCTTCAGGAACTGCGGGATGCCGATGGTGGCGAAGCTTTGGAGGTCGCCCGGTCCGTGCCGGTAGCGGCGCCGGTAAAGAAACCGAAAGCTGAACCGGTACAACAAGTAGCTGCAGCACCCATCGCTGAACCAACCTCTGATCCAAAACCCAAACCAGAACCGGAGTCGGTTCCGCAGGTTAAGGAAGAACCCGCTCCGCAATCGGCGCCGGAAGCCGATCTTCCTACTTTATGGGTAGCTATGCTGGAATCATTGGGAGTCTTTTCCCGGGCGTACTTTCAGGAAGCATTTCTGAAATCCATCGAAGGCGATGGCGTGACCATCGGTTTTCCGGAAGCCTTTGCCCCGCAAATGGAGTTGGCGAACACCAAGGAAACCAACCAATCCTTGCTCGCTGCCTTGAGCAAGGCCGGGCATTCCCTGCGTACGGTGAGTTATGTGATTGCGGATCGGCCCGCGGATTGGGTTCCCCAGGCCATGGCCGTGCCCGGTGCAACGGAGGCTGCTGCCGAGCCAGCGACCAATGCCGAAGGTGAATCGTTGCCGCCCAAGGGGCCGATCAACAAGGAGGAATTTGAAAATGATCCCCTAATCCAGAAGGCACTGGAGGTTTTTAAGGGACAGATTGTGGATGTGCGAAACTAGGAGAAATTTATGGCGAGTATAAACAAATTGATGAAGCAGGCCATGCGCGCGCAACAGCAGGCCCAGGAAACGGAGGCCGCCTTGGCTGCGCGCGAGGTGGAAGCCACCAGTGGCGGCGGTGCGGTTAAAGTGGTCGCGACCTGTAAAGGCGTGCTGAAGTCATTGAAGATCGATCCCGAAGCGGTGGATCCTGAGGATGTGGAGACGCTGGAGGATCTCGTGTTTACCGCAGTGAATTCAGCCCTCGCAGAGGGACAGAAGATTCAGGCCGAAGAGATGGGTAAAGTAACGGCTGGATTGAACCTGCCGGGCATGGGCTAAACCATGGCGTCCCTGCCGGAGCCGGTATCGGCCCTCGTGGGGGCCTTGGGCCAATTGCCGGGCATTGGGCCGCGTTCGGCTGAGCGGCTGGCCCTACATCTCGTGCAAAGTGAGGCGGGGCAGGTCAAACAACTTGCCGAAGCTCTCGTCACCGCCACCGAACGCATCGAGCTCTGTGTCACCTGTGGTGCACTCACCGAAACGCAGCCATGTGCGTTATGCACCGATGATCGACGCGATTCGACGACGGTGTGCGTAGTGGAGACTGCGGTGGATGTCATTAACGTCGAAAAATCCGGTGCCTTTCGTGGGCGTTTCCATGTCTTGGGAGGGAAAATTTCGCCATTGAACGGAGTGGATCCGGAGGATCTGCGCATTGCGCAACTGGAGGCGCGCATGGATGGCACACAGGAAGTGATTCTGGCCTTGGGAACCGATGTGGAAGGCGATGCTACGAGCAATTATCTGGCGCAACTCTTGACGGCCAAAGGCGTGAAAGTGACCCGTATTGCGCATGGATTGCCTGCAGGCAGTGGCTTGGAATATGCCGATGATCTCACACTGAGCCACGCGCTCAAAGGCCGCCGGGAAATGTAATGAAACCGGTGGTGGCATTTGATATCGGCAAGGTGCTACTTGATTTCAATTACGGCATTCTAATCACCAAACTGGCTCCGCGAACACAATGCGATGAAGTGACACTGGATGCATATCTGAACCAATCTCCTCTACTGGCGGAGTATGAATCAGGCCAATTGACCTCCTCGGAATTTTTCACACGCATTCAAAACGAAACGAAATTCACGGGGACAGAATTCGAGTTTGCGGCGTTTTTCGAGGATATTTTTACGCCAATAGAAGAGGTCATTGAAATGCATCGGCAAATCGTCGAGAGCGGCTTGTCGACTTACACTTTTTCCAACACCAACGAAATGGCAGTGCGGCACATCAGCCATTCATATGATTTTTGGCCGCGCTTTACCGGTCATATTTTGTCGCACGAAGTGAAGTCGCTAAAGCCTAATGCCGGGATTTACGAATCACTGGAGGCGTTGTCCGGGCGTATAGGGGAAGCGATCATTTATCTGGATGATCGCCCGGAAAATATTGAGGCCGGCCTAGCGCGCGGTTGGAGGGCCTTCTGCCATCAGGATGCCAACGAGACACAGGCATTTTTGGAGGCGCAAGGCGTGCTTACTTCTTCAGGTCACGATTCAACCGCTTGAAGTTTCCTTCTTCACAGCATTTCACATAACCCTCAGCCGCACGCTTGAGACGTTCCCATTCCTGTCGAATGTTAGAGGCTTCCTTGGCGCTGATTTTGGAGTCAGCAGCCGCTTCGGCCACGGTGGAAAGAAGATCGGCAAATTGTTTCACTACCTTGCTGGTGGCCGGCGCGAGAGTTTGAGCGGTAGATGTTTCTTCGCTTGAAGGATCACTATTTTCAACGAAAAATCCCCCCGATTGCTCGCAGAGCCAACGCAATAATCGTGGGTCATCCGCGGCCATGATCAGGGACTGAGCACGATCCAGCGGGTTGGCGATACCGCTTGCCGAGCCGGAGTCAGGCGATTCCGCCCACTTGTAAACGGTGGACGCGGAAAGGTTCATTTGATCGGCGATATGCTTCACCGATTTTTCTTTGAAGACAGTTTTTAGTAGGCGATGGGATTTCACTCAGGTCATTGTAGTAGAATTAGTTACTGCTTGGGTACTGTAAAATAAGTATTTTTTTATAATCGTAATTTTGAGTCAAATAAAAAAAGGGCCGACCCGAAGGTCGGCCCGTGTAATGGAGTGATCGCTACGACTTACATGTGGTCGTGGCCATGATCCGGAGCGGGCTTCTCCTCTTCCGGAACGTCGGTGATGAGACACTCGGTGGTGAGCAGTAGCGCAGCGATGGACGATGCGTTTTGCAGGGCCGAGCGGGTCACTTTGGCCGGGTCCACCACGCCGGCCTTGATCAGGTCGGTGTATTCTTCGGTGGCTACGTCGAAGCCAGTATTACCTTTTTTGCTTTGTACGTCATTTACAATGACAGCACCTTCAAGACCAGCGTTTGCGGCGAGACTGCGTAATGGCGCCTCAACAGCATTCCTCAAGATGTCCACACCGATTTGCTCGTCACCTTCCAGCTTGAGCTTTTCAATGGCGGGGATGGTGCGGAGCAGGGCAGTGCCACCGCCGGGAACAATACCTTCTTCCACCGCAGCGCGGGTGGCGTGTAAGGCGTCCTCGACGCGGGCTTTCTTTTCCTTCATCTCGGACTCGGTGGCGGCGCCTACATTGATGACGGCCACACCGCCGGCGAGCTTGGCGAGGCGCTCTTGGAGCTTCTCGCGGTCGTAATCGCTGGTGGTTTCCTCGATTTGACGACGGATCTGGTCGATCCGGCCCTTGATGGTCTTGGCCTTGCCGCCGCCGTCGATGATGATGGTGTTTTCCTTTTCCACGACGATGTTGGCCGCGGTGCCGAGGTCGGACAGCTCAATGCCGTCCAGCTTCAGGCCGAGGTCTTCGGTGATGAATTTGCCACCGGTGAGGATGGCGATGTCTTCCATCATGGCTTTGCGGCGGTCGCCGAAGCCCGGTGCTTTCACGGCACAGATCTTCAGGGTGCCACGGATCCGGTTCACCACGAGGGTAGCGAGCGCTTCGCCCTCGATGTCTTCGGCCACGAGCAGCAGCGGCTTGTTGCCGGCGGCCACGACCTTCTCGAGTATGGGCTGGATGTCCTTGAGGGAGCTGATCTTCTTCTCGTAGAGCAGCACGTAGGCGTCCTCGAGTTTGCACTCTTGGGTGTCGGCGTCGGTCATGAAGTACGGGGAGAGGTATCCCTTGTCGAACTGCATGCCTTCAACGACCTCGAGAGTGGTCTCGATGGAGCGGGCTTCTTCCACGGTGATGGTGCCGTCCTTGCCGACCTGGTCCATGGCGTCGGCGATGATTTCACCGATGCTGGATTCCCAGTTGGCGGACACGGTGGCCACCTGCTGGATCTCGTCCTTGCTGGTCACCTTTTGGGAGATCTTGGCGAGTTGAGCCACGGCGGCGTCCACAGCTTTCTGCACACCACGCTGGATGTGAATGGGGCTGGCACCGGCGGTCACGCTGCGGAGACCTTCGCGGTAGATGGCCTCGGCGAGCACGGTCGCGGTGGTGGTACCGTCACCGGCCACGTCGCTGGTCTTGCTGGCGGTTTCGCGAACCATCTGGGCGCCCATGTTTTCGTACGGGCACTCTAGCTCGATCTCTTTGGCCACGGTTACACCGTCCTTGGTGGCGGTGGGGGAGCCGAATTTCTTGTCGATGAGGACGTTACGACCTTTGGGGCCGAGCGTCACCTTCACGGCTTTGGCCAGTTTTTCCACACCCCGAAGGATGTTCTGGCGGGCCTTTTCGTCAAATACGAGTTGTTTGGCTGACATGATATTTTTCTAGTTTAATTTTGGGGTTAGCCGACCACCGCGAGGATGTCGTCCTGATTCAGGATCTTGTACTCGACGCCGTCGATTTTGATTTCGGTGCCGCCGTACTTGTTGGTCAACACGATGTCGCCGACGCTGACTTCAAACGGGACTTTGTCGCCGTTGTCGTCCGTTTTGCCGGTGCCCAGTGCGATGACTTTGCTTTCCTGCGGTTTTTCTTTCGCGGAATCGGGAATGATGATTCCGCCCTTTTTCACTTCAGCTTCCTCGGCGGGTTCCACGAGCACGCGGTCACCAAGGGGCTTGATTTTGAGTTTAGCCATTGTGTGTTTGTTGTTTGTTGAGGTTAGTGTGAATGAGAAACCCCGGCACCCGCCTGGGTTTGAGATTTATTTTTTGTCTTCGTCCACCACTTCGGCGTCGACCACGGGACCGTCTTCCTGTTTGTCCTCGGCTCCGCTGTCGCCCTCGGGGGCGGCTTCAGCCTGCGCTTTATCGCCTTCCTCATTAGAGGCGGCCTGATAAGCCTCAGCGGCCGCACCTTGCATTGCCTCGTTGAGGGCATCCTTGGCGGTGTTGATGGCTTCGAGATCGTCGCCTTGGAGTTTTTCTTTCAACTCCTCAGCGGCTTTCTCCACCTTACCTTTGGTGTCGTCGGAAAGTTTCTCACCGTTTTCCTTGAGGAATTTCTCAGCGGCGTAGGCGGCGGTGTCGGCTTCGTTGCGGGCTTCCACTTGTTCCTGGCGCTGCTTGTCGGCCTCGGCGTTGTCCTCGGCCTCTTGTTTCATGCGCTCGATCTCGTCCTCGGACAGACCGCTGGAATCCTTGATGGTAATCTTCTGTTCCTTGCCGGTCTTCTTATCTTTGGCGCTCACGTGCAAAATGCCGTTGGCGTCGATATCGAAGCTCACCTCAATCTGCGGCATGCCGCGCGGGGCCGGCTCGATGCCGTCCAGCTTGAAGTTGCCCAGCTTCTTGTTGTCCTGCGCCATGGGGCGTTCGCCTTGGGAGACCTGCACATCCACAGCGGGTTGGTTGTCTGCGGCCGTGGAGAAAATCTGAGATTTCTTCGAGGGGATCGTGGTGTTGCGCTCGATGAGTTTGGTGAAAATGCCGCCCTCCGTCTCAATGCCCAGCGAGAGCGGGGTGACATCCAGCAGCAACACGCTGTCCAAACCTTCTTCCTTGTTGAGCACGCCACCCTGAATGGCGGCACCGATGGCTACCACTTCGTCAGGGTTTACTCCCTGATTGGGTTGTTTGCCGAGCAGCGCTTTGGCGGTGTCGACCACGCGAGGCATACGGGTCATGCCGCCAACCAGCACGAGCTCGTCGATGTCGCCGCTGTTCAGTCCGGCATCCTTCAAACATTCCTTCACCGGTCCGGTTGTGCGTTCGAAGAGATCGTCGGTTAGCTGTTCCAGCTTGGCGCGGGTCAGTTCGATCTTGATGTGTTTGGGGCCGGATTGATCGGCCGTGATGAACGGCAGGCTGATCTCATATGTTTGCGAACTGGACAGCGCGATCTTCCCTTTCTCGGCTTCTTCCTTGATCCGTTGCATGGCATCGGGTTGGCCGTGGAGATCAATGCTGGAGTCGCTCTTAAATTCCTCCACCACCCAGTCGATGATGGCATTGTCCCAGTCGTCACCACCGAGGTGGGTGTCGCCGTTGGTGGCTTTCACTTGGAAAAACTGATCGCCAATTTCGAGGATGGAGATATCGAACGTACCACCGCCCAAGTCGTAGACCGCGATTTGTTCGTCATCCTTTTTATCCAAACCGTACGCGAGCGAGGCCGCGGTGGGTTCGTTTATGATGCGTAGTACATCGAGGCCGGCGATGGAGCCGGCGTCCTTGGTAGCCTGTCGTTGTGAGTCATTAAAGTAAGCGGGCACGGTGATGACCGCCTGGGAAATGGATTCGCCCAACCGCATCTCGGCATCGGCTTTGAGCTTGGCCAACACCATGGAGGCAATCTCCTGTGGACTGTAGGCTTTGGCTTTGCCTTCGATTTCCACCTCTATGGCCGCGTCGCCGTTCTTGCCTTCCACCACCTTGTACGGCATGCGCTTGGATTCCTCAGCTACTTCCTTGTATTTGCGGCCAATGAAACGCTTGGCGGAAAACACCGTGTTGGCAGGGTTCGTCACCGCCTGCCGTTTGGCTGAATCGCCCACCAAACGCTCACCATTCTTGGCAAACGCCACCACCGAAGGCGTGGTCCGTTTACCTTCCGAATTCTCCAACACCGTCGCCTCGCCGCCTTCGATAACCGCCATGCACGAGTTCGTGGTGCCCAAATCGATGCCTAAGATCTTACCCATAAAATTCCTTAAAACTGTGCCACTGCACAAATGATCTGCTTATTGAAGCAACGACAGTGCCAGCCCTGAATATGTTTGAAACTAGGGATTATTGGTGAATATTACCCGAGCACATTGTGACACTGTGTCTTAATGGCGCAGTTTGTGGGCCGTGGGATTCAGTTAGTGTCTCTCTGTGGGGAATGTTCCCTTGCGGGCGGGAAGAGGCGATTTTAGCTTGGGGCAGAGACTAAAAGCATGAGTGCGTTGATGATTTTAATTGTAGCAGCCTTGGCGGGCCGGTTGGACGCGGCGGTGAAGCCCGACCACATATTGCAGGATCCGCAGGCGCGAGTGTTTCAAACGATCGTTGATGTGGAATTGCAAAAACGGTTTGGCGCCCAGATGGCTTTGTACATGCAAGCCATACGGCCGGCCAACGCGGTGAACGGCAACGGTGTGTTGCGCATTCGCCCACCACGGGGAGGGAAGCGCCGGACTGTGCCGGTGGAGTTTCGCACATTCGCGCTGGGGCCGACTTTGGTGAATCAATACGTAGTAGAGGAAGGCACGTTGACGGTTCGTGCTGCGGTGGGAAAAGATACACAATATGAATGGGCTACGCCGAACAAGAAGCCGGAGCAGTTGGATGCGGAGCGGGCCATGCAATCATTTGCAGGAGCGGATTTTTGGATGGCTGATTTGGGTTTGGAGATGTTGCGTTGGCCCAATCAAAACGTGATCGAACGTAAATTACGCCGTGGTGAACTCTGCAGTGTTCTGGTAAGCCGCCCAGCCAAAGTGACTGAAGGCGGTTATAGCAAGGTGGTGAGCTGGGTGGATGAAGATTCCATGGGCATCGTGCGCGCGGAACTGTTTGATGCGCAGGGGAAGCTTTTGAAAATCTTCGAGCCTAAGGCCTTTAAGAAGATTGATGGCCAATGGCATCTCAAGGAAATGGAAATGCGCAATGACCAAACCGGTTCCCGTACGGCCATTGTTTTTGAATTGAAGCTCGATCCGAAACGCTAACAAATGTGGCTTTGCCTTGCCATGATCCTAGGGCCGCTTGCCCTGTTAATTGCATGGACGTTTTATCAACACAAACGCACCGAAGCCAACGAGTACGATCAGGTCGGCCCGTTAATTCTTAAGCTGGGTGCCAGTGGGTTGATGGTTGTTATGATTATCGCCTGTTTGAGGATGGGCGCGCTGGGATTGATTCTTGTTATCGCGCCGGCGTTTTTGCTGGGGTTACTCTGGGTGGGGCCGGCGATGGATCTCCTGGGAGGCAAGGCAATCAACTCCTTGATGGGAGGAGGCGAAGAGGTCGAGCCCAAGCCTTTGTATTCAGTGGCTGAGGCGAAATGGCGTTCCGGAAAATCGAAACTGGCGATTGAGCTGATTGATGATGAGCTCGAAAAATTCCCGGGAGATTTCGAGGGGCAAATGCTGAAGGCAACCATTCAAATGGAGTCCCTGCAAGATTTTGCCACGGCCGAAGGCACTTTGTTGGGCATTGCGGCCCAGAAACAACACGAGCCAGGACAGATTGCCCTGGCAATGAATCAACTCGCCGATTGGCAGAAAAAGGAGGGGCAGGGGGAGGCCATGCGGCTGACACTGACGGGATTGCGCGACCGTTTTCCGGGATCGGGTATTGAGATGGCCAGTGCCCAGCGCCTAGCGCGTTTGGATTTTTCTGTGGATTCCAATGATCGTCGCGATGCCAGCGAGCTGGTCTCTGAATGTCTTAAGCAACTGGAAAAACATCCCTTGGATAACCAAACCCGTGAGCAGTTGGCGCGGATATATTTCAAACGCTACGGTAAACCGGATTTGGCGTGGGAGGAACTAAACAAGCTGTTCGCCAATCCATTTCAGCAACCCCGCGACTTGGCGCGCTGGCTCAATCTTATGGCTGATTGGCATTTGGAAAAAAAGAATCCGGAAGGCGCACGCCAATGCCTGCAGCAGGTCATGATGCGGTTTCCGGATTTACCGTTCGCCGAGGAGGCTCAGGCGCGCCTCACCCGGATGCAGGATGTGGTCTAGTTCTGGGGCTGCGGATTGGCCGCTGCAATCAGGGCCAGTGTCACTTGCTCGGCAATGGCCGAGGCGGTTTGTTGATCGGGATTCCGATACTTGGTGCGGACCTGAATGCGCACGGCGGAAATCGCCTCGGGCGCCTGTGAATCCGGCGAGATTTTCACCCACACATAACGCGTATTGATCCGGGCGCTAATGACATTCTTGGTGGCCTCTTCTCCGGTGATCGTGCCCATGGCTCCCAACGCGACACGGGTGGCCGCCATGACATCGGCCACGGGTTTGTCGTAACGCCGCTCCACGGAGTCGGTCCGCCAAGGGATGGGGGTGAATTTGGATTTATCATCTGCGGTGGTAAAGCAGCCCGCGCCGAGCAACACGGCCAAGCCCGCCAGAAAGAATGTTTTTATCGCCCTCATTTGGCCGCCAATCAAAGCAGCGGGCCATAAATGAACAAGGGGGAACGATTCACAATCCAATTGCGTCTTGTCAGTAACTGCGGTGGTCCGTACCGTGTGCCTTTCTGGGATGAAAAACCGTTTTCTGATCATCATGATGGCTGCCGGCGTGGCGGGGTGGAGTACGTCGGCATGGGCGCAACGCGGCGATCGCAAGGGTCAGCAACAACCGGAGGTGTGGAAGGGTTTTGATGTGCCACCCGCTCCGGCCCTAACTCCAGAGGAGGCATTGAAGAGTTTCAAGTTGCAGCCCGGCTTTCGCATTGAAATTGCAGCGGCCGATCCGTTGGTGCACGACCCGGTGGCGATGAAGTTTGATGAAGACGGCCGCATGTGGGTGGTGGAAATGCGCGCTTATATGCCGAATGTGGACGGTACTGGCGAGGATGCCAAGGTCGGCAGTGTGGCTGTGCTGGAGGACATTAATGGCGACGGCCGGATGGATAAGCGCACGGAATTTATCAGCGGCCTGAATACGCCGCGGGCCATTGCACTGGTGAAGGGTGGCGTGTTGGTTTCCGAGCCGCCAGTCCTTTGGTACTGTCAGGATATCGATGGGGATTTGAAGGCGGACAAAAAGACTGAGGCATTTCGGGGGTACGCATCCCAAGGGCCTGTGGAGCATACGGAAAACGGATTGATGCCCGGGCTGGATAACTGGCTGTACAATGCCAAGTCCACTAAGCGACTGAAGTTTGTGGATGGAAAAGTCTTGGTGGAGAACACCGTCTTCCGCGGTCAATGGGGCATTGCGCAGGACAACTACGGTCGGCTCTATTACAATAGCAATTCGGCACCGCTCTTTTGCGACACCATTCCCGGCGTCTACACGGTACGCAATCCGCATCATCCCACGCGCAATGGGTTGGGCTATCGCCTTTGGGGAGACAACAGCGTGTGGACAGGTCGGTTGAACACCGGCATTAATCGCGGATACCAAGACGGCATGCTGCGCGAAGGCCGGTTGGCGCGTTGGACCGGCGCCAGTGGTCCGGTTATTTATCGAGGCGACCAATATCCCGCCGACCTTGTGGGCGACGCCTTCATCCCGGAACCATGCGGCAACATGATTCGGTTGCAGAAACTCACCTGGAAAGACGGTCGACCTTCCGGTGCCAACGCATACGACAAGGCCGAGTGGCTTACTTCCACCGATGAACGGTTTCGTCCCGTGAGTCTCTACAACGGACCCGACGGCTGCGTGTATATCGTGGACATGTACCGCGGCATTCTGCAGCACAAACATTATGTGACTACGTTCCTGCGTAAACAAATCATTGAGCGCAAACTGGATAAGCACATCGGGCTCGGTCGCATTTATCGCGTGGTGCACACCGGCCAAAAACCGCAGGCCGCTCCGAAGATGTCCGGGCAGGACTACGAGCAACTGATCGGGCATTTGGAATCCGACAATGGTTGGCGGCGCGATACCGCTCAACGGTTATTGGTGGAGCGGAAGAAAAAAGGCGCCCTCCCCATTCTTCGGGAGACTGCCACAGCCAGCGAACATCATCTGGCCCGTCAGCATGCGCTGTGGACGTTGGAAGGCATGGGCGGGCTGGACGCACCGACTATTGCGCGAGCCTTGGGCGATGACCATCCGCGCGTGCGTATTGCGGCATTGCGGGTGGCTGAATCCTTTACCGCCACGCTGGGCAGCAGCAAGGCGGGTACTGAAGCGCTCGTGGCCTTGTTGCCGGCGTTGACAGAAGTGGCGAAGGACGAGGATGCTAATGTGCGCCAACAGGTGGCCTTGAGCCTGCCTGCTATTAAGGCACCAGGCGTGGAATCGTTGCTTCGGGCGTTTGTGGTTAAGCACGCGGAGAACAGCGTGGTGCGGGATGGCCTCATCTCGGGCTTGGCCGGGCGCGAATTGGAGTTTCTTCAACGCGTCGGGGCAAGTGAAGAGTGGGTGAAGAACGGCAACTTGCGCAACATCGTGCAGGCTCTGGCCGGTTGCGTGGCGCGCCAGCGGAATGTCGTGCGGCTGGAGCAATTACTGAAACTGGCACAAAGCCTGCCGACGGTAGGGCAGGTGAATTTGCTCGATGGCATCAACAAATCGGCGTTCCCGAAAGGGCGGGCACTGAAGCCGGTGGCCTTCAAGTCGCAGCCCTTGTCCATGGCGTCTATGGCGGAGAGCGATGATCAAAAGGTTCAAGAACTCGTGGCGCGTTTGTCGAAATTCATTGTGTGGGGAGAAGCCGCCAAGCCGCCGGCACCGCCACGTGCCTTGACGGCGGTGGAGCAACAGCAATTCGAGCTGGGCAAAATCTTGTACACCGCCACCTGCGGCGCGTGCCATCAGGCTAATGGCTTGGGCGAAGAAGGTAAGGCGCCGCCTCTTCTGGATTCGCCATTCCTTGTGGGGCCGGCGGATCGGGCGATTGGCATTGTGCTACACGGCGTGACTGGCCCCATCACGGTGCACGGCCGGCAATACAACATGAGCATGCCGGCGTTGCAGGGGTTTCAGTCCGAGCAGATTGCGGCCATCCTCACTTACACCCGCCGCGAATGGGATCACCGTGCGGATCCGGTCACCGTCGAGCAGGTGAATCGACTTAAGGCGGCTGAGAAAAACAGGGAAGACCCTTGGACGGAGGCGGAGTTGCTGAATCTGGAGGAATTTACGGCAGCGCTTCCACCTGAGTCACCGTGCCGTTGACAAAATGGAAGTGCACCTGTGTCCGCAAGGTGTCATCGACGAGATTTCGTATTCTCATGTTCCGATAGGCGTACACTTTGCCGTCGATAATTTCATCGGGATTACCGAAATCCTCAACGATCTTGGTGTAATATTGGGTGAGGTACACCAGATCGATTCGTTTATCCACTTGGCCGGGCGGCGTAGGGGTATCGGGTTTGCCGATTAACCAAGCGCGTGTGCGGTTGGGTAACTGGCCGGGGATTACGGTGGGCGCATTGGTGTTGATGGATTGGGTGGCCGGCGGTGGGGTGTTGGTGATGCTGGTGATCGGCTCAAGAGGCGGGGGGGCGACTTGGACAGGGGGCGGGATGATGGAGAGCAGCTGGCCTTCACGATTCCAGATGGTGCGCCGAATGATGATGTTGTTTTCGTAAACGAGTTCTTGCGAACGGATGCCGGTGTCATTCCAATAAAGCAAAATGGTGCCGGTGCCTTCTTGAAGCTGGCCGGAGAGTTGCCCTTGGAAATCGTAGCTGGTGGCCTGGGTTAATCGGCCGTTATGATAAGTTTCCTTGAGGGCCGTTTTTCCATTGATGTGCCAAACGGTACGTTGGCCGTGGCGTACGCCGTCGGAGAAGGTGGTTTGCTCCCATTGCGAGCCGTCGTTGAAAAAGGCGTGGGCGATGCCGTCAAAGGGATCGGGCTGGCCTTGTTCATAGGTAAGATTATCCCCGCGCCGTTCGAGGGTTTCCATCAGCGTTTTTTCGTTCAGGAATTTTAGCCAGGCAAAGAGCGAGAGTGCTAGGACGCCGATCATGGCGGTCCAGATGCCGATCCGCATCCAGTTGCGCTGAGGTAGCTCGGTGTGCTGCCGGGACACCATGAATTGCGCGGTTGGGCTGGCGGGGCGGCCTTCGAGGGCTGCGGTGGCGGCAGCAGCAGCTTCGGCCCGGCGTTGTTCGCGCAGGGCAAAGGCGCGGTCGGCGAGTCCGTCGATTTGGTCAAGGGTCACCCATTCGCGGCTGCCATCGGGCCAGGCAATATCCCATGTATGCAGTTTTCCCTCAGCGAGCAGTTGGCACGCTTGATCATAGGTATAGGGGCCCAAATGGCGCCCATCCCGGTTGACGAGAATGTGCAGCATGAGAAGGCCTCCTTGGCCTTGCGGAGGAGGCTATGCAGAAAGGATTGTAAATCAAAGGTTTAACGCATTTATTTTCTTACTTCGAGAGGGCGACGATGTAGCCGTGAAGACGGGCGGCGTCGGCGGCTTGATTATCGCGTTGATAAATCTGGTGTAGGTTGCTGCACATGCGTAAGAGGATGCGCCGGGAACTAGCTGGCATGAGAAAGGCCTCGTGAAATTCATAGCCGGCTTGCTTGAGGTATTTCATGCAATCGGTCTTGGTGAGAAGCCGACCTTTATTAAATGCATCAATGTAGTAATCTCGTATGGGTGTCTGGAAACGGCACAGGAAATGGCCGGGCAATCCGATGCCGTTTACAGGCAGTCCCAAGCGTCGGCCGACCAGTTGATAAATCATGCACAGGGAAATGGGGTTTCCCGTGCGCTGATCGATCACGCGGTTGAGGTAGCTGTTGTCTGCGGAGTAGTAATTATCCTCGTTGCCATGGTAGCGCTGGGTTTGAAAGAGATAGCGATTGATGGCGGCCATGATGCCTTCGGGTTCGGAGCCGAAATCAATCTTCTGAATGAGATCATGCGCGTAATCGTCCAGTACGGCGCGATAGGCTTCGGTGTTAATATGTGGATCCACGGTGCGGGCCAAGAGCCAGCAGGCTTCTTCCAATTCGAAATCCTCACCATGATTCAGGCAAAAAGCATGAAAATCAGTGTCGGCCCTCAGACATTTGAAATGGGAGATTATATCTAACGAACGGCGCCGCATTAAGGGGTTTTCATCTAAAACATAATTTTCCAGCCAGCCACAAACATCCGGTCCAAGAGAAATTATTTTCTCGCGAACAGGTAGGAATATCTCGGAATCTTCATCGGCTAACAAACATAGCAACGCCTTTCTCTCCTCCTGAGATAAATCAAACCCCGTCTTCCCTAAATCCGACTCACCCATTGAGATGAACCTGCCATTTTCTTATAATAAATGCAAATCCACTGAAAAACGAATAAATACCAAGTTTAATAATTATTTTTAACGCTTAACAGACTTTGTGAAAAAAATCACAAATTGCTTGCGCTGGGATTGTTTCAGGGCTTATTTTTGGTTTTTTATGCAGTATGAGTTTAGTTGGAAGGGAAGATATATGTTAAATATTCACTCACTTTCATCATTTGGCTTAAAGAAACAAGTCCTTACGATAAGTTTTAGTTATAATTAAAATAAGAGTCTATTATTAGGTTGGCCGATTAATAAACGCGAATATAATCGAGTTCCCGCCTTCAAGGTCTTTGAGGCCATTAGGTTGCCAGTTAAGGGAAGCATAATTAACAACATGGGTAACAAATCTAAATTTGGATTACCTCAAAAGCAGGGACTTTATGATCCTGCAAACGAGAAGGACAGCTGCGGCGTTGGGTTTGTGGCGAATTTGAAGGGCGAACCGAGCCATCAGAATGTGCTCGATGCGCTGCAGATGCTGGTGAATATGGAGCACCGCGGCGGTTGCGGTTGCGAGCCGAACACCGGGGATGGCGCCGGTATTCTGGTCGGTTTGCCGGAGAGCTTTCTGCGTAAAGTGGCTCAGGAAGATTTGGGTGTGGAGTTGCCGGCAAAAGGTCGGTTCGGTGCCGGCTTGGTGTTCCTGCCCACGATCGAGGCCGAGCGCAAAAAGTGCATGGAGGCCGTGGAGGCGATCATCGCTGAGCAGGGTCAGCAATGCTTGGGCTGGCGTAACGTACCCGTCCGCACGGAGGAGGCGAAGGTCGGTCCGGCCGCCCGCGCGGCGGAGCCGCGGATCATGCAGCTGTTCATTGGCGCGGCCGATGGACTGGAGGGTGACGATTTCGAACGGCAGCTGTATGTGATCCGCAAACGCGCGAGTCATCAGTTGCGCTTTGATGAAAGCTTGGAGCAGCGACTGCTCTTTTACATCTGTAGCCTTTCCACCAAGGTGATGATCTACAAAGGGATGCTGAACACCGAGCAGGTGCTGCAGTACTTTGCTGATCTGGCCAATCCGGATTTTGCCACGCACCTTGCCATGGTGCACTCTCGCTTCTCGACCAACACCTTCCCAAGTTGGGATCGCGCGCAACCGTTCCGATTCATGAGCCACAACGGTGAGATCAACACACTTCGTGGGAACGTGAACGCCATGCGTTCACGGCAGGGCACGCTGGAGAGCGAGTTGCTTGGGGATGATTTACAGAAGCTGTATCCGATCATGGAGCCGGAATGCTCCGACTCGGGTAACTTCGACAACGCGCTGGAGTTTTTGCTCATGAACGGCCGTACGCTGCAGGAGGCTGTGCTGCTGATGGTTCCCGAAGCATGGCAGAAGCACAAACACATGGCGCAATCCAAGCGCGACTTTTACGAGTACAACTCCTGCATCATGGAGCCGTGGGATGGTCCTTCTTCAATTGTATTTACTGACGGTAAATCAATCGGGGCAATTCTTGATCGAAATGGTCTGCGTCCGAGTCGTTATTATGAGACGCACGATGATCGTGTAATTATGGCGAGTGAGGTTGGCACAATCCCGATAGATCCAGCCAACGTGCGCTCCAAGGGTCGATTACAGCCGGGCCGCCTGTTCCTCGTGGATTTTGAGC
>CAJWMQ010000029.1 GCA_913042895.1 uncultured Verrucomicrobiales bacterium
CAACGGCGCCACGCCAATTGCCGGCCTGGCATTTGGTGGGTGGCGTGGATCCGTTGGATGAGGGCGAACTGACCGGCAGCGAGCCGGAGGATGAATACCCCGTGCTGCTGGCGGACTGGATTCAGACCGATGGCCTGAAATGTTTGAAGATCAAGCTGCGTGGCAACGATGCCGTTTGGGATTTTGCGCGCGTGGTAAAGATCGGGAAAATCGCGCTGAAGCACGGCGTGGATTGGTTGACCACGGATTTCAATTGCACGGTCACCGAGCCGGCGTATGTGAACGCCATTCTGGACCGATTGTGCGTCGAGCACCCGCGAATTTACGGCATGTTGCTGTATGTGGAGCAGCCGTTTCCCTACGAGCTGGAGCGTAACCGGATCGATACGCACAGTTGCTCCGCGCGCAAACCGCTGTTCCTTGACGAGAGCGCGCACGACTGGCAGCACGTGCGGTTGGGCCGCGAACTGGGCTGGACCGGCGTGGCGCTCAAGACCTGTAAAACCCAAACCGGCGCCCTCCTCAGTGCGTGCTGGGCCAAGGCGCACGGGATGACGTTGATGGTGCAGGATCTCACCAACCCCATGCTAGCGCAGGTGCCGCATGTGCGGTTGGCCGCACAGGTTGGCACGATCATGGGAGTGGAAACCAACGCCATGCAATTTTATCCGGCGGCTTCGGCGGCCGAAGCCGTGGTGCATCCGGGCCTATATCAACGCCGCAATGGGGTGGTGGATTGGAGCACGGTTGCCGGCGCCGGGTTTGGTTATCAATTGGAAGAGATAGAGCGCGAACTGCCCGCGGCCGCCGTGCGCTTTGGCGAAGCCTGATTCGGGTTGACGCCGCTTGCGGGCCTGCGATTATGCGGCCTGAAGTTAAGGCCCGCGGCCCAAACATGATGCGAACCACATTTATACATTTCCTGATCCTCCTCTTCGCCGGCCTGTGGATTGCGCCGGAGGGCGTGGCGCAGGATGCCAAAAAAGAGGCGGAAGCCGAGGCCCAATATCTGGGAGCCAACGCGTTGTTTAACCGTGGCGATTACGCCCGTGCCATTGCTGAGTACGAAGGCTTTCTTAAGCAATTTCCTGATCACCCTAAGGCGGCAAACGTGCGGTATGGCTTGGGCTTGTGCTATTTTCAAACCCGCAAATATCAGGAAGCCGCCGCGATGCTGGGAGAGGTGGCGAAGCAGCCCAACGCGCCGGATGCGGCGCGATTGAATTTATTTCGCGGCCAAGCCCTGCAGATGCTCAAGCAATACGCAGAAGCCGAGGCAGCCTTTGATGCGGGGATCAAGGCGCTGCCGGCCAATGCGGAAAAGGCGCTACAACAAAATCTCGCGATCAGCCGGTTGGATGCTTTGTTTCACCAGCAGAAATGGAAAGCGGTGGTGTCGGCGGCCGATGAGTTGAAATTGCCCGAGGGAGAATCACAGGTGCGAGTGGCTTTTCAAGGCGCCTTGGCGCGGTATGAACTTGGCGAATTGAAGGAGGCCGTGCCGCGTTTGCAGAAAATCAAAGGCGCAGTGAAGGGGACGGCTTATGAGCAGCAAACGCATTTTCTATTGGCCGAATCGTTGCGCGAACTGGAACAGACCAAGGAGGCGTTGTCGGAGTACGAGGCGGCGGCCCGGTTGCCGGGTGGATTTGCCAGCGAGGCCTTGTACCGCGCGGGCTTTGTGCAGTTTCAGGCGGATGATTTTGAGAAGGCGACTGCGAGCTTTGAGGCCTTCATGGCCAAGTACAAAGGGAAGGGCGATCCGGCGCGTGAACAGCGCGTGCAGATTTTCCTCGGCCGAGCGCATTTGGAACAGAAGGCGTATGCCAAGGCGGAGCAGGTTTTTGAAACGCTCTTAACCGGTGCAGGCGCCGGCACCGAAGCGGCGTTGTGGCAGGGGCGCGTGTTTCAACGCCAGAGGAAACACGCGGAGGCCGAGGCGACTGTGGCTTCGGCCTTGAAACGAAACGCGGAAGATCTCCTGCGGCCTGATTTGTTGTTTGATTTGGGGCATCATCAAATGGCGCAACAGAAGTTTGCCGAAGCGGGCCAGTCGCTGGATCAGTTGCTGCGGGAATTCAAGGAGTACGATCAGCGCGCGGATGCCGTTTGCCATAATGCTTTGTGCAAACATCGGGCAGAAGACTACGCGGCGAGTCTGGCGTTGTGCCGCGAATTCTTGACCGCCAATGCCGAGGCGGTTGGCGCGGCGGACATGATGTTTCTCGAGGGGGAAAATCGGTTTTTCCTCGATCAACCCAAGGAAGCGGTGGAGGCCTATCAGGCGTTTATCAAGGCGCATGATAAGCACGGGCAAATCCCCGTGGCGCGCATGCGTCTGGGCGAGGCGTACTTTGAGGGTAAGGAATGGGATCAGGCGTTGGCGGCGTTCGAGGCCATTCTGAAGACCAACCCGGAAGGGATCGTGTATGATCAGTTGGAATTTTTGATAGCTGAATGTCATCACCAGAAAATGGACTGGGCCAAGGCTGTGGAGTTGTATGAACGGTTCGCCAAGGACAAGCCGAAATCCATCAATGCGGATACGGCGCTAATGAAAAGCGGGTTGGCCAGCGAGCGGTTGAAACAGTTCAACAACGCCATTGGCAGTTACCGGAAACTGACGGCGCAACACGCGGCCAGTCGGCATGTGCCGCAGGCGAATTTTCAGCTGGGGGTGTTGTTGTATGAAGCCGGAGACATGGCCGGGGCGCGGGTGCCATTGCAGGCCGTGTGGGATTTGGAGCAGCACGATCTGCGGCCCAATGCGGGTTACTATCTGGCATGGGTGAGCTTGGGCGAAAAGAAGCTGGCGGATGCGGCGAAGCAATTCGGTGGCATCAGCGAACAGTTTCCGGAACATCAACTGGCGGCGGATGCGCGACTGCAACAGGCCATCGTGTTGGGCGCCGCTGAGGAACACGCGCAGGCGCAACAGGCGCTGGAGTTGTTTTTGAAAGCGCACCCCAAACATGAAATGGCCGGCCAGGTGTATTACCAATTGGGATCGGCCTTGATGGAGCAGAGGCAATGGCCGGCGGCGATCGCGCAGTTTGCCAATGTGCCGGCCAAGAATGATTGGCGGGATGATGCGCTCTATCGTTCGGCGTGGTGCGAACGGCGGGCGGACAACAAGCTCAAGGCAATTCCGTTTTATAAGGAGCTGCTTGAGCAGTTTGGTAAAAGCAACTTGGCGGGCCATGCATTGCTGGAGTTGGTGGAGTTGGAACATGAGGCTGGTCAATTCGATCCGGCCATCGCCCGTTTGGAGGCCTATTTAAAAGCGAATCCGGCTCCGGCTGATGATCATCAGGCACAGGCAATGTACTGGTTGGGCTGGTGTTGGTTCGGGAAAAAGGAGAACGAGTTGGCCAAGGCGCAGTTTACGAAATTAAAAAAACTCTTCCCGGAGAGCGCGGCGGCCAATGCAATTCAGCCGACCATTGAATAGGGTGGTTCGTTAAAAAGTAGTGGATAACCCTGCGCGCCCCGAACGGGGAGGTGGCGATTTTCAAATAAATCCGATTTTCCGCCCGATTTTCTTATTTTTTGGCGCTTAAAATTGGGAGTATGGTTCTTTGTTAATAAGTTCATGAAAACTTTGCCCTGACTTGGCGTCAGACTTGGAGAGCATAATCAAAATCGCGTTGAAATTATCTACTTTGGCGGGGAAATACTGCACACCCATCCAAAAGGCTGTATGTTGGAGCATGCGGCAACAAGGAGGCCGTGATGACACACAGGAGCGCAACGCCACGGCAGACATTTCTGTTTTTATTTGGACAGGAAGATTTGTTGAAAGAATGGACCCTCGCGCGACGTGCTTAACAAAAAGCGGCTGCTAACGAAGCGAAGTCAAGCAAACCAATTTTTGCCTTAAACAACGAAACAGACCTGAGCGAATGAACACGATCCCTCGACTTATCCAAACTTGGACCCGCACAGCCGGTGCTGCCTTGGTGATGACCCTGCTGCTGTGTGCCGCGCCTTCCCTGAATGCGGCCGACAAAGCCGGCGATGCTGCCTACGAGGCGGCCGCGGGTTTGTTCAACCTTGGCCTTTGGAAGCAGGCTTCCGAGTCGTACAAGGAATACTTTGCCAAACACCCACGCCATCCGCTGGTCGCCCATGGCCACTTTGGGTTGGGCTTGTGTTACTTCAACCTTAAGGAATATGCCAGTGCCGCCAAGGAGCTAGGTCTGGCCGCAAAGGGCGAAGGCCCCAGTAAGGTAGAATCTAACCTGTACCTTGGTCAGGCGTTGTTGCTGAAAACCCCCATGGATCCTAAGACGGCTGAGAATGCTTTTCGCGACAGCTTGCAGGCTTTGGGCTTTGAACGAACCGGCATCATCAACCGCACTTGGGATCGCAAGAGCATTGATGCGTGGCTGGAGAAAAACACTGAAAAAAAACAGAAAGCCTTCGCGGCCGATGTCTTTGTTGGTTTGTTGGAATCCAGTTATTTACAAAATGACTGGAAATCAGTCGTTAACAAAGTAGCCGCCTTTGAAGGGCTGGTGGCTGGCTCGCCGATTGAGCAGCGAGCCCGAGTGTTATCCGGTGAGGCACAGTTTAAAATGCGGGATTTTGAGGCGGCGGCTAAGGCGTACGAGGCGGCCGCGGAACTGAAGGGGCGCGATTCTGGCGAGGCCCTGTTCCGGCTGGGCTTGGTGCGTCTGAACCATCTCAAGCAATACGCGGCGGCGGCCGGGCACTTTAAGGATTTCAGCGCCCAGCACGCGAGCGACCCAAAACGAGCCGACGCCACCTTTAATGAGGCCTTGTGTTATTACCACAGCTATTACCGCGGCGAAGAGAAACATCTGGCCGATGCTATCCGGTTGTTTGATCGGTTCACGGCTGCTTATAAAAAGCATGATCTAGCGACGGTGGCGCAGTTTTACTCCGGCAAACTCCAGCACATCCGGGAGGATTGGGCGGCGGCCATCAAGCGCTTCAAGCCTCTCGAAGACAGTAAGGATCCCGCATTGGATCAGCTCATCTTTCTCTTGGGCGACAGCTATCACCAGCAGAAAGACTGGGAAAATTCGGCTAAGTATTACATGCAATTTGCCGTGGGCAACGAGAAGAAGCTCAATGCCGATGTGGCTCTGCATAATGCCGGCGTGGCCTACAGCAACATGAAAGAGCCCGATTACAAAAACGCCATCGCCGCCTACGAACGGCTCGAGGCCCGTTGTGCCGGAAGTCCGCATGTGCCCAGTGCGCAGTTGAAGCTGGGGATCATTCATTACGAGGCCGGCCGCTTTAACGAAGCCAAGCGGCCGCTGGCCAAGATTCCCGCCAACCACGCGCTCAAGGCAGATGCCGATTATTTCTCGGCCTGGACGGAGCTGGATAACGGCAAGCCAGCCGATGCTGCGCGGAAGTTCAAGGTGCTGCGCGAGCGTTTGGCGCGTTCGGATGCAGAAAGTGGGTTGATCGCGGAATCCTACTTGTATCAGGGCATCGCGGAATTTGAGGCGCGCCAATTCGGGACTTCGGCTCAAACATTGGCGGGCTTTCTCGAGGCTCATGGATCCCACGACAAAGTGGATGAAGGCGCCTTCAATCTGGGTTTGGCCCACATGGAGCTCACCCAGTGGGATCAGGCCATTGGGAGTTTTGATCAGGTCGACTCTGCCTCGCCCATTCGGGATCGGGCGCTGTATCAATCGGCTTGGAGCAAACGATCGGCCGGGAAACATGCTGATTCCATTCCGTTTTACAAGGAGCTCCTGGAGAAGCATCCGCGTAGCCAGTTGGTGAACAATGCCGCGCTGGAGCTGGCCGAAGTGGAATTTGAAAACGGCGGGCCGCAGGGGGGAACTGCAGCTGTGGAGCGACTGGAGAAATTGCTCGACCGTAAGATCGATTCCCAGTTGCGCCAGCTAACCCTGTATCGATTGGGCATTGTGCAATTCGATCTCAAAGCTTATGGCGACTCTGCCAAGGCGTTTGAGGAACTGCTCAAGGACGCACCGAAGAACCTTGAGGTCTCCGCGGCTTGGCAGGCTGGCGAAGCCCGACGGGAGGTAGCCCGGGCGGCCAATGGCGATACCAGAGTTCAAGGCCTGCGCGCGGCGCTGGCCAATTACCAAACCGCAGCCGAAGCCGGATCAACTGGCGGCAACGACACGGAGCTGCAACGACAGGCGTTATTGCGCATCGGGGAAACGCATGCCTCACTGGAAGACTGGGAGGCCTCGCAAAAATCCTACGAGAAATTCATCACTGGAAACCCGAATGATAAACTCATTCGCACTGCCCATCTGGGGTATGGCTGGTCACTGCATAATCAGGAAAAATATGATGAAGCAGTGACATCCTATACGAAGACTGTGAAAGATGGTGTTCGTGATGATACCGGTGCCCGGGCACAATTCCTCCTCGGTGAATGTTTTCTGGAGCAGAATCAACACATCAAGGCACGCACGGAATTCGCCAAGGTGGATCAGCTCTACGCCTTTCCGCAATGGCAATCCAAGGGCCTGTTTGAAATGGCGCGGTCCTTTGCTCAGGAAAATCAAATCAATGAAGCTAAAACCGTGTTCAACAAGCTCATCGAAAAATATCCTGAAACGTCTTCCGCTCGGGCGGCTAAGGAAGAACTCAACCGGTTGAACTAAGCTCACCATTTTATGCGATTCATGAAACACACTCTGCTGCTACTGGCCTTCACCGCCACCCTTGGATGGATGGCCCCGGTGGCGACCGCGCAGACCAATACCACCGGCGGAACCACCATAGATTCCACCATCGTGGAGGACGTGCCGGATATTGTCACCGAAGAGCGCAAAACCATGTGGCAGCTGGTCCGCAGCGGCGGCCTCATGATGGTTCCGTTAGCGCTCCTGATGTTTTATGGTTTCTACTGTGCCGGGGCGCAGGTGTATGTAATTTTGTTTACCAATGACAAATTGAAGGACAACGAGTTGCTGGAGAAATTGGACCCACACGAATTGGCCTACGAGGACATGCCGATGATCGTGCAAAACGAAATCACCCGGCGCGAACGGGCGGCATTCCCCAAGATGGCTGAGGCTGCCCTGAATCGCATCTACAGCGGCAAGGAAGGCATGACCGAAGCTTTGGAAGAAGAGGGCGCATTGCAGCTCGGTCGGCTTAAGCGCGGCATCAAACCCCTGCAGGGAGTCGTGATGGTGGCCCCCTTGCTCGGACTGCTCGGAACCGTCTATGGTATGATTGCCTCGTTCCAAAGCATGGGCTCCGCTGGCGATGACAAAGTAAAGTTTCTCTCCGAGGGCATTTACGAGGCCTTGGTGACCACCGCATCGGGTCTAACCATCGCGATACCCTTCCTCTTCCTCTACCTTTGGTTGAACCGAAAAACCGATGAAATCGGGGAGAATTTAAATCGACAAGCACGCAAATTATTGGGAGGTTTCTTTCCTGTCGAAGGAGAGGGCGCCGTTTCCAAACCATCCGTTCAGGACGAGGTTGAGCTGGAGAAAAGCACCACGTGAAGGTCATTCAGGCACAGGACGAACAGGAAACCGGTATCGATGTCGCTCCGTTGATTGATATTCTGTTTACCCTGATCATCTTTTTTCTGGTCACTACCACCTTTGAAGAGAAGGAAAAAGAAGAGGAAGTCCGTTTACCCAAGCAGGGCGGATCCTCGTTGGTGAACAAAGATCGCCCCATTTACATCAACGTATTGCAGGATGGTTCCTACAGCGTCGGTGGTGATGTGGTAAATTTGAACGATTTGGAATTCAAACTGAAAGTGCGATTTGAAGAAAAACCCGACCAGAAACTGGTGTTGCGCGGAGACTCCAAAGCCTTTCACGGGCAAATCGCTTCTGCGCTCGATATCGCCCGGCGCGTTGGCTTCAGCAAAGCCAGCATTGCATATGATACCCGCCCCTTGAACTAATCATGAAGATCCGGTTCAGAGGAATGTTCGAACTGATTGAGTGGGGGTTCGAGTCGTTGGCCGACCGCTTCGGCATCCAGCGGCGCCACATCTTCTTTGGTATCTTCGTTCTTTTCCTCATGACCCTATCTACCCTGTGGTACATCTACGAGAAGAACTGGGTGGTAGTCAGCACCCGCAAAGGCATCCGGAGCGAACAGCAAATGACCATTTCGCTCGACGGTGAAGAGTCCGCCGTGCAGGAGATGAGCAACGACATCCGCAACAACATTCTCGACACCCCCATGGCCGCAGCCGCCTCCAGTTCCTCCATGGCGCAATCCGCGGCGAACAGGAATGCCCAGCGCAGCGATCCTCAGAATGCTGCTTCCACTTCTCAATCCGCCTCCGGCAGCACCGCTTCCTCAGCGGCCCCCAGTTCCGCCGGGGCCGCCAGTGCTGCATCCTTTGCTCCCAGTGCCTCACTGGCCAATGCCAGCGTCATGGCCGGTCAAGCCCGTTCGGAAACCAGCCAGACCATGAGTCAGGCCGCCGCGCAGCCTAATGCACAATCCGCCTCCGGCCGCAATTCCGCACGGAGCAACCCGCAGGCCGCGGTACAATCTTCGGCGGTCGCCCAAGCCTCCGCCTCCGCGCCCAGTGCTGCAGGTGACAGTGCCAGCCTTTCCCCCTCGACGGCCCAGGCCAATGCTTCGGTGCAAACCAGCGGCGCACAGGCCGTCTCCAGCCAAAGTATGAGCGCGGCTAATGCCCAGCCCAATGCCTCCTCGGCAGCCAACAGCAGTACCGTGCGCAGCACCCCGCAATCCACCAATACCCAGTCCGCTTCGGCCGCCAGCAGCACGAGCCCCTCAGCGGCTGTGCAAGCTGCGGGTAACGCTGGATCCCTTTCGCCTGCTTCCGCATCGCAAGCCGCCACAACGTCCGTGCAGGCTACCGGCCCGCAGGCGCAGGCCAGCCAAACCATGGCGCAGGCCACTTCACAATCCGCTTCGCAGGCGGCCTCCGGCCGTAACTCCGCTCGTAGCACCCCGCAATCGGTGGCCGCATCCCGATCGGCGGCTTCCGCACAAAGCACGGACTCATCCCAGGGTCCGTTGGCTTCCGCAGCTAACGGCACCGCTTACTTTGCACCCTCTGCTTCCAGCGCCCAAGCCACCGCCACTGGAGTGCAGAGCAACAGCGCCCGAGCTGTCACCGGCCAATCCATGGCTTCAGCGACTTCGCAATCCATGGCGCAGGCGGCTTCTGGGGCGAGCAGTGCATCGCGTAATGGGCCATCCTCCAGTTCCACCGCTCAAGGCAGTTCAGCCTCGGCGGTGAGTTCGGCTTCCGCGGTATCCGGGGCAAGTGGTTTCAGTGCATCGCTGGCACCCTCGACCTCTGGCAGACGGGCCGCATCCACAGGCGTGCAGAGCGCCAGTGCTCAGGCCGTGGCCAGTGGGGCGTTGTCCGGAGCTTCCTCACAATCACTGGCGCAGGCGGCAGTCGGCTCGCGGGGTTCGTCTAGGAATAGCCCACACGGGGCGGCTTCCTCCCAGTCAGCCAGCGGTTCGGCGCAGGGCTCGAGCAGTGCAGTGGCGGTGGCGGGAACCAGCGGCTCGAGCAATGGCAGTTCATTTTCACCGACCGGTTCCGGGTCAAGCGCGTCCGTTTCCGGAGTGCAAAGCAGCGGCGCACGGGCCGAGTCGGGCCGAAGTATGTCCGGTGCCTCCACCGGCTCCATGGCGCAGGCGGCGAATGGTTCGCAGGGAACGGCCCGCAATGCGCCCTCAGGAGGTAGCGGGCAATCGGGCAGCTCGGCTCAGGGTAGCAATGCGTCTGGCGCGGTGGCGGGCACTAGTGGCGCACAAGGGTCTTCATTTTCTCCCACGGTACATGGCCGGGGTTCATCAGGCATGGGCATGATGAGTACGGGCGCGCGGGCGGTTGCTGGCCGCAACATGGCGGGCGTTTCGATGGGCACTTCGCAGGCTTCCAATGGAGCCAGTGGGCCGGCTCGCACAGGGCCTTCCGGAGGAGTTGGGCAGGGAAGCTATACAGCCCGGGCGGTGAGTGCACGGACGATGGTAACGGGCACGGGCATGTCCGGACCCAGTCGGCCGACCTACACGGCTTTGCGGGCATCCTCGCCATCGGTTCGGAATCGCGTGACCGGCACGGCTTCCTACACGCCGCCTTCACCGGCTGCTCCCACAACGCCTTCCCGCACACGTCTGGGGAGCACGACTCCCAATCTTTCCAACCAGGTTATGGCACAGGCTGATTCATCGGCTATGATTTCGCGGCCGGTGGGAATGCGCGGACTGCGGTCGCGGCCGCGGGCTTATGCTGAGCGTCCGGAAGAACCGGCTATAACTGCGCGGCCGATTCAAATGGCATCCTCCAGTCAACCCTCGCATGCGAGCAGCCGTTTGGCGCCCTCTATCAATCGCAGTGTGGAACCGCGGGTGCCTTCGGTGCGCGATGTGCCGCCAACTTCGCCTACCCAACCGTTGGTGCAAATTACGCCGCCGCCTTCGCCCGAGCGTGTGGAACAACCGCCGGTACGGCCGCAGCTGCCGACCCCAACGGCCACCAATCCTTTAATAACCGAAACCCAACCGGAGACGGCAGAACCTATGGAAAATCAGACTCCGCTGGAGGTGTTCCGGACGCGCGGGTTTGAGGCCACGGCGGAGGGTAAGGGAGATAATTATGTGTTCATCATCGACAAGTCCAAGAGCATGAATGACGACCGCCGCCTGATCGCCGCGAAGGAGGCCTTGACCCGAACCTTGGAGAAGCTCGAGCCGAACAAGCGTTTTTACATTTTCTTCTTCAGTGACGATACGGTAGGGATGAAGGAAGGCCGTTTGCTCGAGGCCACCCCAGCGAATTTGGAATACACCCAAAACTGGGCTGGCCGTATGTCGCCTGAAGGTTTCACTAATCCGCGTGACGCGCTGGTCGACGCCTTTGGTAAGTTGAAGCCTTCGACGATCTGGTTGTTGTCTGACGGAAAATTTTCGCCGTTTAAACGCGTGAAGCGCGGTAACCGAACGCAGGTGGTTGGCTTGCCGCCGGTGTACAAGGTCATCCAACAGTTGAACCCGGATGGCGCGGTTCGCGTCAACACCATCGGGTTTGCAGAGAACGAACAGGACGTGGATGATTCCCTGAAGGCCATCGCGAAAGAAAACGGCGGCACCTACCGCTTCATTAAATCCAACGAACGTTAACCCTAAGCTTGCCTGCGGGGAGTCCCTGTCAGAAAATCTCCCCATGAACCGTTTGGCATGGCTTCTACTCGTTTCGTTTCTCATTCCTCATTCACCAGCCGCCGAAGGCGGGTTCAAGCTGCTCTTTAACGGTAAGAACTTTGATGGTTGGCATAATGTGAATTGCGGACCCAAGACTTGGACGGTGAAGGATGGGATGATTCATTGTACCGGTAAACCGATTGGGGAATTGCGGACCACGCGAATGTACGAAAACTTCATTCTCGAGGTGGAATGGCGGCATCTTAAGCCTCGTGGGAATGCGGGTATTTTTGTTTGGGCTGATGCTTATCCGGCGAAGGGGCAGCCGTTTCATCGCGGCGTGGAGGTGCAGGTGCTGGAGAATGCCTATGGGAATACGCGCCGTTTCACGACGCACGGCGATATCTTTCCGATACACGGCGCACGCATGATTCCCATCAACGGCCGTGGCGGCTCGCGAGCATTTCCAGCGGAGAACCGCAGTAAGCCATCGCCGGAATGGAATCATTACCGTGTGGTGTGCAATAACGGCGACATCAGTCTGGCGGTCAACGGCAAGGTGGTGACGCAGGGTAAGGCGTCGTGGCCGCGCAAGGGGTACATTTGTCTGGAATCCGAGGGCTCACCCGTGCAGTTCCGGAATATGAAGCTCAAAGAACTGCCGTCCACTGGCGCAAAAGCCGAAGAAACCGCGCACGCCTTTGACGGATTTCGGAGTCTGTATACCGGTGTAGATCTGAGTGGTTGGCAGGGGGAAGGCTGGCAATCGAATGATTGGCGCTTGAGCGGTGCCAAAGCGGAAGCGCCGTTGGTGTGCCGGGAGAAATTTGCCAGCTATAGTTTTTTTGCCGATTGGCGTAGTAAAGAAAAAACCGTGCCGTTTAACCTACCCAACTTGCGGAAATTGGGCGCATTGGATCATCCAGTGGGTAAATGGAACCGTATTCAGGTCACGCGTGTGCTGGGCAGCACCACTGTGGAAATTAACGGAAAATCTGTGCTTTTGGAAATGGGGCTTGAGATCGGTCCCCTGAAATCGGCGGTTTTGGAATTATTGCCTGGCGCGGAGTTCGCCAACATTTTCGTAAAAGAGTTGAGTCCATAAAAAAGCGGCCCGGTGGGGCCGCCTTACTTTTTCCCTACCACACTTACCTTGTCTTCCGCGGGAAAGTTCCCGGGGATCTTCGTGGTTACCTTGCCTGTGGCCAGCCATTCACAGGCACGGTTGAGCGTGGTGATGAACCCGACGCACTGGAGAGATTGGCCGTTCTCGTGGCCCATGGGGGTGTGGAAAATTTTGCCTTTGCCGTACTCAAGCACCATCATCATCGGTTCATGACGCTTACTCTTGGGGCTCCAAGCGGTGGCGAGGATTTCCATGTTGGTGCCGGGGCCACGGAGGGAATCATAGAGTTCGTCCTTGGCGTGCTTCCATTTTGCGGGCATGCCAGCGGTGATGGGGTGGTCCGTCTTGCGGATTTGGATGATAAACTCGTGCTGCGGGCCGTGGCTGCCACCACGTCCGGGGTTGGTGTTGCGCACGAGCTTATCGTTCTCATCGTAATAAACATACGGTCCGTGTTTTTCGGTGCGTCCGCCCCAGCCGCCGAGACCGATCATTTTATTATATTCCAGCCAGTTGGGAAAGGAGTTGTTAGCCGCATGGACACAAATAAATCGGCCACCGTCACGGACGTATTTTTCGAAAGCTGCCTGCACTTCCTTGGGCCAGTCCTGACCATTATAGTTGCTGATCACCACATCGTATTTGGCAAAGGCGGGGCGCCAAGCGGCCCATTTTTTGAAGTTTAATGCCTGCGCTGCCTTTTGCGCGGCTTCTTGTTTTTCTTTAGGTAAATTTCTAGGAATCCTAAAGCGCGGCGGGGTGGAGGAGGTGTTCACAGTGTACATACCGGTCTGCTCCAGCTGCCCTTTCATGAACGGGGTCATGGCAGCCCAGTTATGGTTGTTTTGACCGTCGATAATCAGCAGGCTGATTGTCTTGGCGGAAAGTCCGAGGGTGCCAGCCACAAGCAGAGCGGCAACGAGGAATCGGTTTACAATCTTCATGCGGGCAATCAGTGTAGGCGCAGGAACTGGGCTGCCAAGGCTGAACTATGGTTACTTTTGCGCGCGGGTCGTGGCGCGATCGGGCAGGGCCAGCAATCGCGCGGATTCTTCCAACAAAAACTTGGGCGCCATGAATGGTTCATGGCTGATTTCCTGCCAGCGGACTTGCCCGCCCCGGTCGATCAGGAAGGTGCCGTGTAGCGGAGTTTGCTCGAAATCATCGTAGGCACGGTATTTGCGGAAAGTTTCCAGTGTGGGATCGCTCAGTAGCGGAAAATTAAAATGTCGGTCTTTGGCATCATAACCGATGAATGTGTCGCGCAATCCCTGGGTGGTATCGGTGCTGACGGCTAACAGGGTGATGCCTTTTTTCTCAAACTCGGCCGCCAGGGGATCAAAGGCATTCAACTGTTCCATACAATGCGTGCAGCCTTTACCAAGGTAAAATAAAAGCACTAATGGTTGGCCTCGATATTGATCGAGTGCGAAGGGTTTACCATTACGGTCTGTCAACGAAAAGGCCGGGGCTGCGAAAGGTTCCCAGCGAAATGGGCCCAATTCATCTAACTTCGGCTGCTGACCCATGTCCTGAACCTCAGTATGCGCCTGCCGCCAATCGGCCGGAAGCTTGAGGGATTCAGCTAAGGGCGCAAGGCGGGCGAACCAAACCACGTTCAGATCCAGCTCCGGAGCAATACGTCGAAGGTGGTCAAAAGCGGTTTTGGATTCACTCGGTTTTTCGGATTCGTGCAAAATGTATGCCTGCGCGGCCAGAGGCCGGGCCTGTTCGGGGGCCGATTTCACCGCGCTGGCGGCGAGTTTGATGGCCTCCTCGGTGTTGCCCATTCGGAGTTGGAGGAGAGCTTTGCGTTCACTGCGCAGGTCACGGACCTTGGCGTATTCGGCCTTGGCCTTTTCAAGGTCGTCGGCTTGCAATGCCAGATACATGCGGGCTTCGGCCAGACCGCGTTCGAGGGTGCTAATGGCAGATGAGAAGGGGCGCTCGGCATCGGTCTTGGCTTTCTTGATGTCAGCGGGCTTTTTCTTTTCCTTCTTTGCCTTGGCTTCGGCTTCGGTGCCGGCCTTGGTTCTGCCTTCGCGTTGGGAGGTCAGAAGCGACTCCATTTCAGTGAGCAAGGGCTGGGCTTGTGCGGTTTGACGGGTGTTGATTTGGGCTACGGCGACGAGCCGCAGGTATTTGGCGCGATCGGCAGCACTGCTGCCGGGGCGCAGGTAATGGGTGTCCTTCAGCGCGAGAACGGTGTCCCACAATTCGTAGTTGGTGAGCAGACCATAAAGATGGCGGCGGCCGTAGGTGTGGCTGCTACGGGAGGAAAAGCTCCAAGTGCCATCATCCTTCACATTGGGCAGTCGGGGCAGCTCAATCATGTTCTTGGCCATGGCTAGGGCGCGGTTTACCCGACCGGCGTGGCTTAGGTTTCGGGTGAGCCATTCGTTGTTGTGGGCAAAATTATGGATGCGATCAGGCATCACACGGTCGCGCATCATGTGGGCATGATCCACGCGGGCACTGGCTTCCTGTTGCCAAGAGGCATCGTGGTATCGCTTGAGGCGAGAGAGAATGTGGCTGGGCATGTGCCACATGTGAGCAATGCCGGGTGCGGCTTGACCGCACAGGCCGACCGATGGCAGGGCGCGCTTGGCGTCTTTGTAGTCCCACAAATGGATGCGGTAATGATGGCAGGGGTGGTTCGGGTTTATGGCGAGGATTGCAGCAATACGTTTCTCGATATCATCGTAATTTTTCTTGGCGCGCACATCACCGTAAAGGGCGAGAACATGAAAGGCCTGAGCTTCAAGGTCATCGGGTAATTTCTCGGTAAGGGCTTGATAGGCCTTGATGCGAGCGGCTTTGCGCTTTTTGGAATCCGATTCCTTTTGGTAGGCGGCCATGGCATTTATCCAAAGCCGTTCGCGTTCGCTGACCTGATCGCGTCCTTCCATGGCTTTCTTGATCAGCGGCTGGGCACGGGTGCGATTGTTGGCATTGGCCATGGCCATGCCCCAATAGGCCATCGGATGTTCTGGATGCTGCTTGAGAACCTGACGAAAGGAGCGCTCGGCCTCCAGATACCAGAATCCATGCAACTGGCCGACGCCTTGGTTGAAAAACGCCTGTGCCTCGGTGGAATCGGTGGTGATGGGAAAGGAAACATTGCTGGTGGTGCCCATTAAATAGGCGGCCTGCCGCGGTCCTTTATTAAAGGCCTCGCCGTGATTGGAATGTCCTGGCGGCGGACCGGAGGGATCGTATTCGTAAGCGGCATTTTCTTTGGTGACGCAGCCCAAACCCAATAACAGGGTAGCGAGGGTGAGATATTTAAGTGTAGTCATGGCTCTATTGGAGCCCGGCGGTTTCATCGAAGCCGCAGAGCAGGTTGAGGGCTTGGACGGCTTGGCCGCTGGCACCCTTCACGAGATTGTCGATGGCACTTGTCATAATCAACCGGCCGGTTCGGCGGTCAAGTCGCCAAGCGAGATCAAGGCAGTTGGTTTGGGTCACGTGTTTGGTGTCCGGTAACACGCCGTCGGCTAACAGGCGAACAAAGGGTTCCTGATCGTACGCCTCGGCGAGGCAGGTCGTGAGACGTTGGGCTAAGACTTGTTCTTCAACGGCCGTTTTGAAATTCTCCGTGGGCGCCAGATATTGCGTGGTGAGAATGCCCCGCGTCACGGGGATGAGGTGCGGGGAAAACTGGATGGTAACCTGTTCGCCGGCGGCCAGAGAGAGTTCCTGCTCGATTTCCGACAGGTGCCGATGTTTGGGGATGCCGTAGGGGCGGACGCTTTCATTGCATTCGGCGTACAGGAACGGCACATCCGGCTTGCGACCGGCACCACTCACGCCGCTGAGGCTGTTGGCAATGATGCCGGTGGATTTGATCAGGCCGGCTTTCAGCAGCGGCGCGGTGGGCAGGAGAATGCTGGTGGGATAACAGCCGGGCGAGGCGATGAGTCTTGCGGACCGGATATTGTCCCGATGTAGTTCGGGCATGCCGTACACCGCCTCGGAGAGCAGTTCCGGTGCGGGATGGGGTTTGCCGTAAAATTCCTCGTACATGGCTGGATCGTTCAGGCGAAAGTCAGCGGAGAGATCGATCACCTTGGTGCCAGCAGCCAGTAGGGCCTGCGCGTACTCGGCGGCGACTCCGTGAGGTAAGGCGAGAAACACAATTTCGGCAGCCGCTGCCAAAGCAACGGAGTTGGGCTCAGTGAACTGGAGTGTGTCTGCCACGCCTTGTCCGGCAAAGCGGGGGAAAATCTGCGAGAGGGTTTGGCCGACGTATTGGCGCGAGGTAACCGCAGCCAGTTCGGCCTGCGGATGATGCAGGAGCCGATGGACGAGTTCTTCGCCGGAATAGCCGGAGGCACCGATGATGGCGACCTTCACTGGGGATGCATCGCTCATGTTTGGTTTGTTTTGCGCGTTTTTGAGTAGAATTGAAAGCAAACAAAAAACCCCACTGGCGAACCAGCGGGGTTTTTTAAAGCAAAGGTCGGTTTAGCGTTTGCTGAACTGGAAGTTCTTACGGGCGCCGGGTTGGCCGGGTTTCTTTCGCTCACGCACTCGGGAATCGCGGGTAAGGAGGCCTTCTGCTTTAAGGGCCGCTCGCAATTCGGCATCGTGCAGAAGCAGGGCGCGGGAAATACCTAGCCGGATGGCTTCGGCCTGACCGGCTGTGCCGCCGCCTTGCACGTTAACGCGCACGTCAAACTTTTCAGCGTTCTCGGTGGCTTGGAACGGTTCATTGATGATCATGCGGTGTTCATCGATCGGGAAATAGGTTTCCACGTTGCGATGATTCACCGTTATCTTGCCCGAGCCGGGCTTGATGCGGACGCGGGCAGTGGCGCTCTTGCGCCGGCCGGTTCCGAGGAGTTCGCCAGTTTTTTCGTCGACAGCCATCTTAATTCAAAGTCAGGGGTTCAGGTTTTTGAACAGCGTGCGGATGTTCGCTGCCGGCGTAAACCTTGAGCTTGGTGAGCAGGGAGGCGCCCAGCTTATTCTTGGGCAACATACCTTTGACCGCGCTGAGAATGAGGCGCTCGGGATGTTGCTCACGCATCTCGGCCAGCGGAATCCGCTTCAGTCCGCCGCGATAACCACTGTAGCGTTGGTATTCCTTGTCTGTTTCCTTGTTGCCGGTCACGCGCACTTTATCGGCATTGATTACGATCACGAAATCGCCGGTGTCCAGGTGCGGGGTGAAGGTAGCTTTGTCGCGGCCGCGCAGGACGTCAGCGATCTTCACCGCCAAGCGGCCCAGTACTTGCCCTTCGGCATCCACAATGCGCCAACCACGCGGGTCGGTCGCTCCGGACTCAGGCTGACCAAGCTTCTTCAGGTCAATTTTCGGCAAAAAAGTCTTCATTCCTTTTCTCTGAAGGGGGCGGAGAAAATACCAGAAAGTATTGGGGGGTCAACAGGTTTTTGGAGATTTTTAGCTGTTTTTCTCCGTTTCAGCCTTTGCCGGCTGTTCGGCTGCGTTCTTGGCGGCTTTTTCGGCGGCTTTCTTTTCCTTCTCGGCGGCCGTTTTGGCTTGGGCTTCGGCGATTTCTTCGGGGGTTAAAAGGCGGGATTTGGCAAATTTTTCGAAGCGATTATAGCGGCGCAGGAGTTCAGGCAGCTTTTGCAGGGCCAATAGCTGGCGCTTCATTTGTTTATCCGGCTGACCGGGGGTGCCCCACCATTTTTCGCCGTCGTTGATGTCGCGCATCACACCGGATTGGGCGGCGATGGTGACGTTGTTACCAATGCGCAGGTGGCCGGCCAGACCGACTTGGCCGGCCAAAATCACGGAATTGCCCAGCTTGGTACTGCCGGCGATGCCGGCTTGGGCGACCACAAGGCAGTTTTCGCCGGTGGAAACGTTGTGCGCGATTTGGACGAGGTTATCGACCTTGGTGCCCTTGCCAATGTGAGTGGGGCCGAGGGCACCGCGGTCAATGGTCACATTCGCGCCGATCTCGGCGTCGTCCTCGATTTCCACGTTGCCGATCTGAGGGACTTTCAAGTGACGGCCGCCTTCCTGCACGTAGCCGAAGCCGTCCGACCCGATGATGGTACCGGCGTGAACCCGCACGCGATTGCCCATCTTGGTTCGCGGATACAGGGTCACGTTATGAAAGATGGCGCAGTCCTCACCGATCTCGCAGTCTTCATCTACATAATTGTTTCCGTGCAACACCGTGCGTGCGCCGATCTTGGCACCATCGGCAATGATCACGTGCGCGCCAATGCAGGCTTCCGGGTGGACCTCGGCTTTTTCAGAAATAATGGCCGAAGAATGAATACCGGTGGGCGGCCCGGGCTCGGGGTAAAAGAGCGGCACCACCTTGGCAAAGGCCAGACGGGCGCTTGGGACACGGATTAGGACCTTGCGTTCGGAAGTGAAATTCTTGTCGACGATGATCGCACTGGCCGCACTTTGTTCGGCGCGTTCAAAGAAAGTGCGGTTCTCGGCGAAGGTGAGTTCGCCCGCGCGGGCACGGTCGGCGGCCTGGAAGCCGGTGAGGGGCATGGTGCGGTCTCCCAGCACTTTCCCGCCCAATTGATCAGCGATATCTCCCGCTGTAAAACGCATGGCAAAAGCCTTTCAGTTAAGTTTGAGGTTGGGGCGCTAAAACGCCTAACGGCGGATGATGATACCGTTGTGTTCGTCCAAGACAATCACTTTCGGTTTCCAACCGGCAATTTCGGCTTCGTCTACGGTAGCAAAACTCATGATCGTCAGCCGGTCGCCGGTCTTGCCCAAGTGCGCGGTGGCACCGTTGAGAATGATCGCGCCACTACCGGATTCGCCCGGGATGGCATAGGTCTCGAACCGCTCGCCGTTGCCCATGTTACCGCAGAGCACCCGCTCATAGGGCAGCAGGCCGACTTCCTCCATCAACGCACGGTCCAGCGTGAGACTGCCTTCGTAGTTGACGTTGGCGTCGGTCACCGCAGCACGATGAATTTTGGACTTGAGCATCTGAACCTGCATTTTAATCGCCGTTGACTTGCCGGGGGGCGGCCAATATAAAGACCGCCCAACCGGTTTCAATCCAACTTTTCTTTTTTTTATTAAATCATCATGAGCAGAAAAATTCGTTACGGAATGGTCGGCGGCGGCCGCGGCGCGTTTATCGGCGCCGTGCATCGCATCGCTGCGAACATTGACGGCCAGATCGAGCTGGTCTGCGGCGCCTTTTCCTCCAACCCGCGCAAATCCAAGGCCAGCGGCAAGGATTTCTTCCTGCCGGCCAAGCGTTGCTACGGCACGTTTCTGGAGATGATTGAGAAGGAGAAGCAATTGCCCGAAGGCGAGCGCATGGATTTTGTGTCGATTGTGACACCGAACCACATGCATTTTCCGCCCGCCAAGATGGCGCTGGAAAACGGGTTTCACGTGCTCAGCGATAAACCTGCCACCTTCGATCTCAAGGAAGCCAAGACGCTCGAGAAACTGGTGAAACAATCCAAGTGCCTGTACGGCCTGACCCACAATTACACCGGTTATCCGCTGGTGAAAGAAGCGCGCGACATGATTGCCGCCGGCAAGCTGGGTAAGATTCGCAAAGTGGTCGTCGAGTATCCGCAGGGCTGGCTGGCCACGCGGCTGGAGGCCAGTGGCCAAAAGCAGGCCGACTGGCGCACCGATCCAAAACGCAGCGGCGCCGCCGGTTGCATTGGCGATATTGGCACTCACGCGGAAAATCTCGCCGAGTACATCACCGGCCTGAAGATCAAGGAGCTGGCCGCGGACATTACTACCTTTGTGAAAGGTCGCAAGCTTGATGATGACGGCAACGTGCTGTTGCGCTTCACCAATGGCGCCAAGGGCGTGCTGCACAGCTCGCAGATTTCTGTGGGCGAAGAGAACAACCTCAACATCCGCGTGTACGGTGAAACCGGCGGCATCGAGTGGCACCAGAACGAGCCCAACACCATGCTCGTGAAATGGCTCGATCAACCGATGCAGGTATTCCGCACCGCCAACGGTTACCTCGGCGCCAACGCCGCGGCCGCCACGCGCACGCCGGCCTCTCACCCCGAAGGATACCTTGAGGCGTTTGCGAATATTTACGTGAACTTCGCTAACCACATTCGCGCCAAACAAGAGCGCCGCAAGCTGGCCAAGGACGATCCCGCGCTGGATTATCCGAAGATCAAGGACGGTATCCGCGGCATGGCCTTCATCGAGGCCGTCGTGAAATCCTCCAAGAACAACGCCCGCTGGACCAAGCTGGCGAAGTAAGGTTGCGCTCAGATTAACCCCGCGCGCGGCCTTAAACGGTCGCGCTTTTTTTATCATGCCAAAGAAAACACTGAAAATCGGCCTGATCGGATACCGATTCATGGGCAAGACCCACAGCAACGCCTGGCGGCAGGCACCGCGCTTTTTTGATCTCAAACGCGGTGTGCGGTTGCACACCATTTGTGGGCGCAACACCGCCGAGGTGGAAAAGGCGCGCGCGCAATTTGGCTGGGATCATGCCGTTAACGATTGGAGGACGGTGGTGGCCGATCCGGAGATCGACGTGATCGACATCAACACGCCGAATGATTCCCACGCCGAGATTGCCATCGCCGCGGCCAAGGCGGGCAAGCACGTGCTTTGCGAAAAGCCGCTCGCGTTGGATGTGAAGGAGTGCCGCCAAATGTTGCAGGCCGTGAGGCGCGCCAAGGTCGTGCATATGATCTGCCACAACTACCGCCGCATCCCCGCCATCGCGCAGGCGAAAAAGATGATTGAGGAGGGCGCCATCGGCGAGATTCGTCATTACTACGCCCGCTACGCGCAGGGCTGGCTGGTCGATCCCAAGATGCCGCGTTTGTGGCGGCTTCAAAAACAACATGCCGGCAGCGGCGCGCACGGTGATATCCATGCGCACATCATTGATTTGGCACGCTTTCTTGTCGGGGAATTCGATGAAGTATGCGGTCAACTGCATACCTTCATTAAGCAACGTCCGCTGCCGGAGAACCCGAAGAAGATGGGGCGCGTGACCGTGGACGATGCCGCCCAATGCATCGGGCGATTCAAAAACGGCGCCCTCGCCAACCTCGAGGCCACCCGCTACGCCCCCGGCCGCAAGAACCATATCCATCTTGAAATCAACGGCTCCAAAGGGTCGCTGGAATTTAACTTCGAGGACATGAACCGGCTGCAATTTTTCGACAACACAGCGCCCGCCGATCGTCAGGGTTTTGCCGACATTATCGTAACGCAGAAAGATGGCGTGCATCCGTACGTCGGCCAATGGTGGCCACCTGGGCACATCATCGGGTACGAACACACTTTCGTGCACACCATCGCCGACTTCATCAACGCCATTGCTCAAGGTCGATCCGTGCAACCGACCTTTGAGGACGGCCTAAAAAATCAGCAAGTCCTCGAAGCCGTCGAGCACTCCGCCGAGAAACGCCGCTGGGTGAAAGTGAAGTGAGCTTCGAATAACTTCCCCTTTCCAATCGGGACCTATCTGCCACGCTGCGCCTAGCATTGTATGAGCATTTCAGCTTCTTCAGACGATCGTGGGCAATGGGGTTCCAAACTCGGTTTCATCATGGCCGCCGCCGGTTCGGCCGTGGGCTTGGGTAACATCTGGCGTTTTCCGTACGTCACTGGCGAAAACGGTGGCGCGGCATTTGTCGTCGTGTATCTCGCCTGTGTGCTATTCATTGGACTGCCGTTGATGTGGTGTGAATTGGCGCTGGGGCGTGCCAGTGGCAGAAATCCGGTTGGAGCTTTTCGGGAAACCGGTGGCGGTCTGCCGTTTCTTTTCACCGGCGTATTGTGTTTGGCCGCATGCTTTTTCGTTCTTACCTATTACGGTGTGATCGCTGGATGGACGATTAGTTACGCGATCAGTCAAATATCACAGACACAACTGATCTTTAGGGAATACGTAGCCGACCCGGTCTATGTGCTGCCGGTGTTTGCTTTATTCATCGTATTAACCGTTGTCATTGTTCGCGCTGGAGTAGAGAAAGGGATCGAGAAGTGGTCCAAGATTCTCATGCCCATTTTGTTTGCCTTGATGTTGGTCGTGATTGTCCGCGGGGTCACCTTGGATGGGGCGGGTGCTGGGTTGACCTATTATTTGAAACCCGATTTCGATAAAATCGATGGAATCGTGGTGTTGAAGGCTTTGGGGCAGGCCTTCTTTTCATTGAGCGTAGGTTGGGGGTTGATGATTACCTATGGCTCTTATATGTCCAAAAAAGAGGATATTATTTCAAACGGTTTTTGGGTTGGGTTGGCGGACACATCAGTGGCGCTTTTGGCTGGATTGATGATTTTTCCAGCAGTCTTCGCCATGGGGCATACGCCTGATTCAGGGACAGGATTGGCGTTCACAACATTGCCAGCCGTGTTTGAGGCAATGCCGGCAGGTTGGCTGGTTGGAGCCGTGTTCTTCTTACTGCTTTCAGTAGCGGCTGTAACCTCTTCAATTTCAATGCTGGAAGTGCCCGTGTCTTATTTTGTGGATGAGAAAAAATCCCGACGCACGACTTGTGCCGTAATCGTAGGACTCCTTGCTTTTGTCGTTGGGATTCCATCGGCTTTATCCAGTGGTGGGAATGAATGGCTTTCAAATATCACGTTGTTTGGTCAGAAAGGGTTTTTCTCAATTCTCGATCAAGTGTTTGGAACATTGGCCCTGATTGTAATTT
>CAJWMQ010000030.1 GCA_913042895.1 uncultured Verrucomicrobiales bacterium
AGGATCTGATAGTACGACTATTGATTTCAGCAACTTTACCGATGATGATTCAAATGAATCTATAGACTTTGATTCAGGAAACGACAATTATCATTATGATTCTCTCACAGTTAAAGGCATCACATTTACTGGCAAATGGGAAAGTCTGAACAAAATCTGATCTATCTAGATCAAGCACTTGCAGTGATAGGCCTAACGCGGAACGTCCACTAGTGGTCAGGACTGAAAATCCACCAGGATACAAATCGTTTAATCTTTGTTCAACTCGCTTCACAGAAATGTTTGAAAGAAAGTCGCTAAATTGAATGCCTGGACCCGAGGGCCAAAGTATCAAAGGGTCTGTTATATCAATAGACACTTTATCCATTTCTCGTTTTTTAGGAAATTTATTGAAGATTGTATTTCATTAAATGGGGTATGTTAAAATAAATCTACAAAAGTGAAAATAGGTTTTTATGCTTAATCAAAAAATGACGCAAATGGGATAAATTTCACACGTATTTTACACTTGCCCTTTATTTCGAGCTGTATAGCATTGATCGCGTTGGTGGAACTCATTCAATGAGCGGAGCCATGAACATCTAACCTAAGTCAAACTCAACAAGATAATAATGAAAAAATTGATCAATCACGCTACTGCGGTGGTTTTTGCGGCGGGTTTCGTGGCCTGCGGTGGTGGTGCAGCAGTCGAGGAAGAACCCCCCAATGACGATATGGGCCCAGACCCAAGTGAAGAAGAAGCTGGGAATGGCGGCGAGGACGCCGGCGGTGAAGAATCCGAGTAACCCGAGTTACTGAAATATAAATCACTAGCCCGCTTCTGCGGGCTTTTTTTGTGGGGCGGCGAAAATAAAATAATGTAAACAGCATGAGCTAGGGTTGTGTGTGTATATTATCCGGTCTCCCAACCTTGCGACGGATACGTGATGATGACCCTTTGGGAGTTCCAATAGGTACCGGTCTAGGGGCCGTTGCCCGCTATTATGTCGTTATGCTGAGGGCCAACCCGCTAGATCGTAATGACTTATTGCAATTGAATGGCTCGATGCAGCAGCCATACCTAAGCCCCAAAAAGTCATCGTATTTCTAGGTTAAGCTAGGTGGGAACAAAAAGGAATGGTGCCCACGGCAGGAGTTGAACCTGCACCTCATTGCTGAGACTAGAACCTGAATCTAGCGCGTCTGCCAATTCCGCCACGTGGGCCTTGAGAAGCGGGCGGCAAGGGATACGGGATTTGCAGGCAGGAGGCAATCCTGTTTTTGAATGCCGCACGCCACAAAAAAAGCCCCCCTTGCGGGGGGCTTGAATTGATTATATTCAACTGGGTCGCTTACTTGCGCATGCGCATGGTGTTGAAGTTCGGCGTGCCATTGGAGAGGCCAGTGCCTTCACCATGTTTCTGGGCAGCCGCAGCGAGGCCGGCGTCATCGGTCTGCTGAGTAGCACCATCGGTAGTCACCAAGTTTCCTTGGGAAGCATCAAGCCCGCTCAAGGCGTAATACTTGAGTGAACCAGCGGCGTCAGCTCCATTCCAGCCTACCACACCGCCTTTGGTACCTACGTTGTAAACGCCGTTCCCATCGAGTGGGTTACCGGCTTCATTGTGGAGGTTAATGCACAGACGGTGATCATTTCCCCAGTGACGACGGAAGCCATCCCGACGGTTTTGGCCACCGTAGGTGAAGTTATAGCCCACGCTGGTACGCGAGCTGTCATCACCACCGATATTACGAGTAAAGCCCAATAGGCTGTCTCCCTGTAAGGCATCAGCCCCGAGGCAAATGGCGTAGCTTTGGCCCTGATCCAGCGAGCGGTGCTTGTAGCCGAAATTCTGGGAAGGGTTCCCGGTAGGATTACGCCAGCCCCATCCTTCCTGAGCAACCTTTTGGTCGTTTTGACGCTTGGTTTTTGGATCCGAAGGGGAGTGGAAGGCTTTTGCACTGCCAAGCTCGGAGGTAATTACATGGCTGCCAGCGTGCCAGTGGTAGGGATCCAGAGCCCACGACCAGTCGCCGCGCCAGCCGCCGCCTTGCCCGTCGTTGTAGACGCGGTAATGGGCATCGCTATCCTCTTTGGTAAGAGTCCAAGGAGTTCCACCGTACTCGCCACCGAAGGCGGTGATGGCTTTTGAGATTTGGCCGAGTTGATTGGCGCATTTGAGGCGATTCGCCTTTTTCTTAGCCTTAGCCAAGGTGGGTAGCAGCATGGAGGCGAGGATGCCAATAATGGCGATCACGACCAGCAGCTCAATCAGCGTAAATGCTTTAGAGTAGTTTTTGATGTTTTTCATGGTTTGTAGTTGGTTTGTTGGGTGCAGTCTCAAGATTGGGTTCCGTCGCTGCATACGTGTCCAAGTTGAACCCTTATACGCAGTTTTTATGCCATTTAAGTTGAAGTGTTAGTCACAGAAATAAGCGAAAAAATCATGCGTATCATACATCAAAGCGGAAAAAGTGCGTGATTTTCACGCAAATATGGTGGGTTTTGAGTGGTTTTTGGATTGCTATTCCGAATGAGTTTGCTCAATCTTTCAGTCCTGCTTCTTTGTATGCAGACCAACTACCCAAACCAAACCACAAAAATAAACTCATCCAATGAAACTTAAAAACATTCTTATTGCCGTGCTCCTACCGGTATTCTTCGTGGCCTGTGGCGGCGAAACTGTTTCTGAAGACGCCCCGCAGGGAGAACTGCCCGCGGAAGAGCAAGCGGCCGCCACCGCTTTAGACAATGCCGGCGCGCAATATTCCCAGTCCGATGCCGGGAATATCGAGCAGGTGACGCTGAATACTGAGGGGTGTGATGATGCCTTGTTGAAAACGTTGGAATCCTGCAAGAAGCTGGATACCGTGGTGATTATGGACGGAACCAAGATCACCGCAGCGGGCATCAGTGCCTTGAAGGCAGCCCTGCCGGAAGCCACTGTGGACCAGCCATAGACCACAACCCGTTATTCTCCGCCCCTCCTACGGGAGGGGCTTTTTTGTGCAAAAATTGTGAGGGTAAAACAAAACAGCCTCTCCCGAAGGAGAGGCCGTTTTAATTGTCCGCGGACTTGGCCGCGTCTTGTTTAGAGTGTTATCTTGTGGTGTTTGGGCGTAACACAGCAAAGTTTTCTGTGTAAGTACGCCGCCTCCATCACTAAGGGGAGCCTGGATAGCACTGCTCAAATCCACGTCAGTTCCCTGCACAACGCCACCGTCAGCCAAAGCGTAGTTGCCTTGAGAGGCATCCAATCAGTTCATCGAATAATATTTTCCTGCGTTTTTAGAGGGAAAAGTTGCCTTGATCTCAGGTTCCCTTGAATCTATGTCAACCGGGTCACTCCATGCGCCAGCAGTCGAATGATTGAGTTCGAGATGCATGCGATCGCGCCCGCCGAGCTGTTGCCAGTTTTACGGGGCGCCATAAAGACCTGCTCGTCAGTGCGTAAATGTGAGCGTTTCCAGTTTTTAAATGCCTCATGCCCCAAAAAGAGCCCCTCCAAATGGAGGGGCTGATTAAGTATTAATTTTAAATTAAGGGTATCTGGGGCCTCTAACGACTTTGATTAGGGCGTAAAACACCGAGATTAACTTCGCTCCCAAGAACTCCGCCTTCAGATTCGGTGTGGGCCCTGATGGCTTCCTGCATGTCAGCATCGCTACCTTGAACCACGCTTCCATCAGCCTTGGCAATGTTACCCTGACTTCCATCCAGCCCATTCATGGTGTACTTACTATCTCCACCCTTATAGTTGTAAAGCTGAGCCGTGGCGTTTGGTGTATATTTAAGGGGCACCTGGCCATCGTGATCATCACCATTTTGCGTAGGATCAATCCACTTGCCCGCACTCGCATGATCCAATTGCAAGTGGTTACGATGGCGACTAGCCAGATTGAAATATTTCATGTGAGAGGCCATGAAGACCTTCCCATCTGGCCGCACGTATCCGTCCTTTTTATTCTTACAATAAGCATCACCATCAGCATTACGGGTCACGGCCATGATAGTCTCAGGAACGAGTGTGTCGCCACCCATGCAAACACCGTAGCTTTGGGCTAACCTGGTTAGGGATGCGGTTGTCCGTGTTCCTGTCTTTGGTTCATTCCAGAATACGATAGGCTTGCCGGTATATTTACTGATGGCTCCGGTCTTGGTCTGGGCTTGTTCTCCCCAGCCATCTCCTCGGGCTTTTTCCCGGTCATTTTCGCGTTTTGCAGCTGGATCGCTCGGGGATAGTACCGAGGCACAAGTTCCCAATGAGTTTTTCAGTGCAGGAACTTGCCACAGAAGTGAAATGTTCCTTACGTTCCAATAACGCGGATTATTTGCTCCGTCTTCGCCGAAAGCATCCTTAAAGGACGCATCAGAATCTTTATCAGTGATCATCCATGGAACGTTGCCGTACTCTGAATCACAGCCAGCAAAGGCTTGATTGATACTCTTAAGATTACCGGAACATTTGAGTCGATTTGCCTTCTTCTTGGCCTTGGCCAGGGTCGGAAGGAGCATGCTGGCTAATATGCCAATGATTGCAATAACAACCAACAATTCTATCAGGGTAAATCCCTTTTCTTTCGTGTTTTTCATTTTTTTGGGTTATGCGAAGGTTAATTTCGCAGCGACCAAACTTAGAGCAACGTTGATGCCAACACAAAGAAGGATATATCAATGGAAAAATGTGAAATCTCACCAACCTCTCTGTTAAGATTTAATATTTTTCACGCATACTGCGTGTTTTTTACTAGCTCAATAGGGGGTTTATCGTGTAGCTAGACGGTCGTGATGAAAAAATTTAACGATTTTGTACGTGCCTCCCTGATTATTGCAGGTTCTTTCTACTTCTTCGCATGTACTGCGGAGACCCCCGACGAGGGCCCTATTGATAACGATCAAGAAGAGGAAGAGGCCATGGCCGAGGAAGAAATGGAATAGCCGCAATTTCAATCCCCAACTGTATTTTAGACAACACCCGTTTCACGGGTGTTTTTTTGTGAATATAACTTTTCTCTGATTTTCTTATTAATTACAATTATGGGGGGTTTTGTTGGCAGAAATTATCAAACCAAGCCGAAAATTTATCTAGAATTTTAATTCCCGAGCACGGCCTGTTTTCGCCAGTGTAATGAATACAGCGCCCATTATTTCTCAGCTTGATGATGAAAACGTTGATGATCGCAATCTTTGGCTGAGGAAAGCGAAAGCTCCACGGGCAATTAGGCTTTTAGACAAAGATTTAAACAAAAAAGGCGCCGGAAAAACGGCTCCATTCTCGCTGTCTTTCATGCCGCGTGTCAATGAGTCCATTTTTTATTCGTTGAATGGTCTAGCAAAAAACTAGCATAAAAAAGGATACCCGCCCTTGCCGCCGGACGTCCAGTTTACCAACCTAAGTCAACGTAAGCTGACCCAGAATCCCAAAGATTACTCCTCCATTCGGAGGCCCCATAGACCAAGCTCGATTACAGGGTATTCAAAAAAAGCATTCTTCGCCGAAAACCCCCAAAACCATCAATTAACTGCCCCCAGAAAAGTTGGCTTTTCCAAAATTGATAATAATATTTTTCTAAAACAGTCTCCCGCGCCTAAAATGCCGTAAAACAAGCTTTTTAAGCCAAAAAACACTGGTGATTGCGATTTGTGAATTGTGTTTTCCGTAAAAATTATTAAAATATTCCAATTATGAAAAAGCCCGTGTACGTGGCATTTTGTGTGTGGATGGTGGTTTTCGTTAGTTGCGGAGAGCCGGATACACCACCTTTGGGTAAAATGACCTCAACCCCGAGTCTGGGCATTCCAGAGGGGGAGTATGAGTTGTTTGCAAATTTAGTGCACGAAATCCAGTCGGCTGAAACCAACCTCACGGAGGCCCGAGCCAGACTCAACCGCAAGGAAATTGATCTTGCCCGTTCAGCGTTGGAACGCGACACCCAGCTCATGGATCAGTTGTTTGTGAGCAAGTATGGGGAAGAACAAGTTGAAGCTTGGTCGTTGACCCTTCTGGAGATTGAAGATCACCAACGCCGCCAAGCGTTGGCCCAAATGCGGGGTAGGGAATTACTCGAGCGATTTCAGGATCACGGGGGCTCGGGCCGTTTAAATGATGAGGGCTACCTGGTTGCGCTCTCCTGTCGCAACACCCAGTTTCCCAAAACGCTGCTACGCCGATTGGCCAATTGCCCGCGACTGGCCGAGGTGGACTTGAGTAACACCCAGTTGCGCGACTATCACCTAGAAAACTTGAAGCTGGCCCACTCGATCCGGCGCTTAAACCTCTCAGATAACCCGATCAAGGGTAACGGTCTCAAATATCTCACCAGCCTGATAAACCTCCGAATTCTCGATCTTTCGGCCATCCAATTGAATCACACCGCCCGGACCAACCTCAAGCCGTTGACGGTGCTGGAGCATCTCTCCAACTTGAATCTCTCCAACACAGAGATCCCTCCCGGAGACACGGACAACATTCTCCGAATGTTCAAGACAACCGATATCACGTTTTAGCACCTCCCGAGAATTCGGCTTCACCAACCTTGCCACTCCCGTCAGCCACCGCTAGGCTCGCGGCGATGAAAACATTGATTCTGTTGGCCATCACATCACTTTTTCCCCTTTCGCTTACGGCGGCAGAAAAGGAAGCGGTGGCACTCTTTAATGGCAAGGATTTTACGGGTTGGACACAAAAGGGCGGGGTGGCCAAGTACACCGTGAAAGATGGCGTGATCGTCGGCACGGCGGTGGCTGGCACGCCCAACTCCTTTATGTGCACCGAGAAACTCTATGGGGATTTCGTCCTAGAATACGAGTACCTGTGCGACAACCGCCTCAACTCCGGCGTGCAAATCCGGTCCAACATGTTTGCCAAGGACACAACCGTGGATCTCGGCAATGGCAAGACGCGAAAAATCGCCAAAGGCCGCGTGCACGGGTATCAGGTGGAGATCGACCCGAATAAACCCGACCGCATGTGGAGCGGTGGCATTTATGATGAAGGCCGGCGCGGCTGGCTCTTCCCCGGCCAACATGGCGGCGATTCGGCCCAGTTCACCGCCACCGGCGTCAAAACCTACAAGCCCGGCAAATGGAATACGGTGCGGGTCGAGTGCCGGGGCGATTCCATCAAAACCTGGCTCAACGGCGTGCCTCGCGCTGATTTCAAGGATTCCCTCACCGCCAAGGGTTTCATTGGCCTGCAGGTTCACGGCATCGGTGGCAAAAAAGAACTCGTCGGCGCGCAAGTCCGCTGGCGCAACTTGGTTCTGAAGGAATTGAAGTAGGCATTCCGTGCCCCAATCCCTCGAACAACAAACCGCCCTCATCACCGGCGCTTCGCGAGGCGTCGGAGCGGCGACGGCATTGCAACTGGCGATGGCCGGTTGCCGGGTGGCCATCAATTACCATCAATCCGCCGACCACGCCGAAACCGTGGCCAGCCAATGCCGCGAAGCCGGCGTGGAGGCCATTCTCGTACCAGGCGATGTGGCAGAGGATGCCGCCTGCCGCCGAATGGTTGCCCAGACTCTGGAAACTTTTGGCGCTCTCGATATCCTCGTTAACAACGCTGGCACCACGCGGTTCATTGATTTTCCGGATCTCGAAGCCGTTCAGGATGAAGATTGGGACCGCATATTGGCCGTCAACCTCAAGGGCCCGTTTCAAATGGCGCGGGCGGCGCGCGAAGCACTGGCCGATGGAGAAGGCGGTGTGATCGTTAACACCGCTAGCATCGCCGGCATCGTTGGTGCCGGCAGCTCCATCCCGTACTGCGCCAGTAAAGCAGCCGTCATCAACCTAACGCTTTCTCTGGCCCGCACACTCGGCCCTGAAATCCGTGTCAACGCCGTGGCACCCGGCTTCATCGAAGGCGATTGGCTCCAACAAGGCTTGGGCGAGGCCTACGAATCGGTCCGCAGCGCCAAGGCCGCCGGAACCGTGCTGGGGAAGGTGGCTACGCCCGACGACATCGCCTCGGGCATTCTCGCCATGATCCAATCCACCCACACCACCGGCCACATTCTTCCCCTCGACGGCGGCGATACCCTTGGCCCCCGTATTATTTCCGGATTGAAATAAACCTAAAGTTCCTCCGAAAATCGCCGAGACGTAAGGGGTGGGTTTTGGGTGATGAAACCGTATATTATACAGGGCGGCATGATTGGGTTTTTGCTGGTGTTCGGGTTGAACACTTTCAACGGCAATGATCTTGGGGTGTCGCTGATGCGCGCGTGCATTGCGGCGGCGGCTTTTGGCCTGATGGCGCGGTGGTTTGCGCGAACGATGTTTTCTGAGCTGCACTTGAGCCTGTATCTCGCGCAACAGGCCGCCGCGCAGGCGGCCCAGAAAGCAGCCGAAGAAGAGGCCGCCCAAGCAGCCGAGGCTGAGGGGGATACGGCAGCGGCTGAATAAGCGGGCGCGTTCCAATTCAGTTAAGCGATTGGGCAACAATGACCTTGCTTACGCTCCGGCGTTCTCCACAATCGGCCTGAAACACTCTTCTGATGAAACACTTACTATTTACTTGTCTGGCGGGCGCTTTGCTCGCGCAATTCACTTGGGCCGAGGACAACAAGATCCCGCGCACGCCGTCTCCTAAAGGGGCGAAAGTGGAAATCTTAATGCTGAAAAACGGCAGAACTGTGCGCGGCCCCGTTCGCGTGGTTTTTGGCCTGAAAGGCATGGGCGTCTGTCCGGCCGGTCTGGTACAGCCTGATGGCAAGCCGATGGAAAACACCGGCCACCATCACTTGCTGTTGAATGCCGAGGAAATGCCGCCAATGAACCTGCCTTTGGCCGCTTCGGAAACGCTGATCCACTTTGGTGGTGGGCAAACCGAGACGACACTGGACTTGCCCCCGGGTGAGCACACCCTACAATTAGTGTTCGCGGACTTCGCACACATCCCACATGATCCGCCGGTGATCTCCAAAAAAATCACCATCAAGGTGGAGGCGCCTAAGAAAAAGAAGTAGACACGCCCCGTGCCAAGCATCTTTCCACGGCGGGCTTCGGCCCGCCTTTTTTATTTCTCCAGCTGATTCAATTTCCAGCCCCAAAGAAAACAGATGGTGCCCACCACGATAAAGAGAATGCCCATCGCTCCCACAGGCGTCAGCCGATTGGCCGCGCCATCCACGCCCTGGCTCAACAACAGCACGCCCATGATGAACAGTCCGATGCCGCTATTGCGCATGCGCACATTAGCCGCGTGGCGTTTTTCTTCACGGGCACTGCGCCGATCCAGCGGATCATCCCAGCGATGCGATTCCTCCATCCCGCCCTGGCAACGTGGGCACACCGATCGCGTGCCAACCACGGGAGTGCCGCACTGGGGACATTTACGCGTATGCGCCATGCGGCATAGAGTAAGAGGAACCAGTTTGTTTGGCCATGAGCCGGCCGGCGTGGGATTGCAAAGTTATTCACAAACCGGTACGGGAATTGCTCCGTTCACTCCGCAACCCGGCTATGAATAAGGTGAATTTGACGCCAAATAAGGCTGTTAACATGGAAAAATCACTGAAAAGCGGCTTTTTTTTTGTTACAGCGAGCATCTGTGGACTCCTCGCTGGGGCCACAGGGTGCTCTGCTCCCACACCGGCGGGCAAACTCACTGTGGCTGCCAGCGACCAATATCCGCGCCTGATTGAACCGCAATTTTTGGCGCGGCTAGATGAAAACCGGCAGGCGATACCGATGCCCGATCCCAATAACCTTGACGGTGGAGCCATTCCCACCAACGCCGTCCCGCAGTCAGATTTATGGGATACCGCACTGTATTTTGCAGTGAAGGAAACTTCGCGTGACTTCAGCTATTTACCGCCGGTACGGGAAATCTTTAGTTCGGATTTTGGTGCACTGACTTATGAGGTGGATGACACCGACGGCACCACCAAAATGAAACCAGCCGCCTACGAAGCTGAACCCTACACTGGCCGAGTAATTCTCGAAAATAATGGCACACAAATTTTGGTGGCCTACATTAACCGCGGCCGTCTCGCCGAAACCGGAACGCTCTGGAATGATACCGGCGAACTGGTGTTGGCAGAAAATCATTACGACGAATTGGGATACCCTGCTCAAGCCAAGGAATGGGATGCATCAGGCCAACTCATTGCTCAACGCCCACAAGTAGATCCCACGCAACCTACGCTGCCTCCCGGCGTTCAGCCACTACCAGCCGGTGCGATATTAGTGACTGATTCCGAGGTGCGCGGTGAATTCATTTACCAACGCGCAGATGATGCGTTGCTGGAAAAACTTAACGAACAGGTCCAAGCAGCCACCGACCCGGATGAACGTACCCGATTGCAGGGCGAATTGCTTCAAACCCAGCTCGCCGCCGCGACTCCGTTTAACGGCACCGTGCTCGAATTTTGGGATAAGGATCGCACCAAGAGAAAGCGCAAGGAACCCGTCGTCATCGGCAAACACGAGGGCACCGTGATTTGGTGGTACGAAAACGGCCAAAAACAATTTGAGGCCGAATATCTCAAGGGCATCCCGCAAGGCCGCACCGCATGGTACCGCGAGGATGGCTCGCTGGAGTACGAAGGATTTTGGCAGGACAACAAAGGCACCCCCAAGTTGGAACGTGCCACCACATGGGATGCCACCGATTCCCAGAGTGGACAGGTAACCGCCGGCAACGGAACGCTCGTGTATTTCCACCCCAACGGCCAAAAGCGTTTGGAGGAAACCTTCACCAACGGCCTGCTCTCCGCATCCTCGTTCTGGGATGACATGGGCGAGCCGGTGGAAAGCGTCGATCCCTCTTTCATCCCACCGCCGCCCAAGCTCGATTAACCGCCCTCGCCAGCTCGCGGCGGCCCAATTATACTGTGCGTATGCAGGCGCCGTTTCATCTCGCGTTTCCCGTCAACGATCTGGAGAGCACGCGGGAGTTTTATGTAAACGTGCTCGGTTGCGACACGGGACGGGAGAGTGAGAGCTGGATTGATTTCGATTTGTACGGGCACCAGGTCGTCGCGCATGTGGCCCCGGACGAAACCGGCAATGACACGTTCAGCGGCGTGGATGAACAGGCCGTCCCCGTGAAACATTTTGGCGTAGTACTGCCGTGGGCGGAATGGCACGTGCTGGCCGATCGCCTGCGGGCGGCTGGCGTGGCCTTTCACATCAAGCCGTACATCCGTTTTGCGGGCGAGGTTGGGGAACAGGCGACGATGTTTTTTCCGGATCCGAGCGGGAATTTTTTGGAGTTCAAATCATTCAAGGATCCATCGCAGTTGTTCGCGAAAGATCTCAAATCTTGATCACGCGGAACGTCGGCCGCTCCCAGTCGCCCTCGGGTAACAGCCAGCGAAAGATTGCGCCGCCTTCTGGATGACCGGCGGTGTCGAGCCAATGCGGCAGACCCGGATCGCGATGGGCGATGACAATGCGGAAGGTGCCATCGGCCGCGAGCGGCACTTGGGTGTGATTCAGGATCACCCGGCGGCTAACATAATCGCGACTCTCCAGCCATCGGCTACACAACTGCACGCTCCAGTAGCGGCACGCTGGCGCGCGGCCTTCCATCACCAGAGCCTCATCCTCGGCAAGCGCGTACCAGCCGCCCACATAATCGTTATCCGGCGTGGCAAACAGGCTGGCCCAATTATCGGCCGTGCTGTCCACGCTCACTTCATTTGGGCGCTGCAGCCATAGATCAGACGCCGCCTCAGTCGCGGCCAAGGTACGCGTCACGGATTCGGCCAGACCGCGGATGCGCCGGGCGGTTTGTTTTTCATCCGGAGCAGCCGACGGCGGTTGCGGATCGAGCGTTTCGATTTGCAACTCCGCTGGGCGCTGGGTTCGATCGGCAAAATATTGCCGCGCCACCAACGTGCGGGCATTGCCGCCCAACGGCAGCCAATTAACCGCGCCCGCCGGTCGTTCGGCGGATAGCACCAGCTCGAAGGTGCCGTCCTCTGCGAACTGCAATTCGTCATCGCAGGCATTCGCGAGGATGGCGTTGCGGCGGCCGCGAAGGCCGTATACACAAAACGACAAATACAGCTCATCCCCGCGACGGCCCCGTACGCGATAGCCGAGGCGCGGATCCAGCGTGGCGCGGTGGTAGAGCGTGTCGGGGTTGTCCACGTAGAACTTACGCGCGGGCGACATCACCTGCACAAAGCTCGGCCAATTGGCCGTTTGTTCCATTTGGAACTCCGTCATCGCCGCCGTGATGCGTGTTAGAAAACGATACCCTTCGGCGCGCTCCGAAGCCGGTCGACCTTCGGTCAACGTCTCAACCTTCGTCGCCGCTTCCGCGAGCGCGGTATTCCATTGAGCCCAAGCTTGTTGCAGGTCGTTCATTTTACAACCCGAACTCCTTCGTATACTCGCTGAAATCTTCGCGCACTTGCGCCTCGCTCAGGCCGTATTCCTCTAGCGTGTACCGGTGCGCGCCATGTTTATGTTGGCGATTGGCGGCGAGCCATTGGCGCATGGCGGCCTCGAAGGGTTCGGTGAATTCATACCCGTGATGCGCATAGATGTGCTGCACGGTGGCCATGGGGTCAGTCACGAGATCGGCGTATTGGATATCGAGAATCTGACCTTCCGCGGCGGTGGAGCGCACGGCCGTGGCCTGTTCAAAAATGGCCTTCAAGCGCGCGTGCCAATGAGCACCGATGGTGTGTTTGTCCACAGCGTCACTGGCCGCTCCTCGCAGGATCTCACACAGACTGCAGAGCGAGGGCAGCACGGCGGCGGGATCGCGATGGGTTTGCACGATGCATGCCTCGGGGAAGACGGCGAGTAATCCCGCCAACCCGGGCAGATGCCGCGGCGCCTTGAACACCCAATGATTGCCACGACAATGGGCGCCAAGCAGTTGAAGTAGGCGGCGGTAGTAATGATGAATGTCGATATCCGCCTCGTGCTCAGCCAGCCAGCGCGAGTAGGTGGGCACATGGGCGCGCAGTTCGAAGATTAGATCATTGAAGGTATGCTCGATAAGCCAGAGACATTCCTCCGGCCCGCGCGGGGCCAGCTTGTGGGCAGTCGCCAGTCGCGGGGCGACCTTTTCGAAACCAGCCGCCCATTCCTCCACCTCGGTAATACGGGGATCGTCCTCCAGCGATTGCGGGGCCGGCGCCGGATAGAGGCCTTCCCATAGGCGCATCCAACGTGCCGCAGGGTCGCATGCGAGCAAATTGTGCAACAGGGTTGTGCCTGTGCGTGGGAATCCAATGACGTACAGCGGCCGAGGAATCGGTGTCTCAGCGAGGGCTGGCTTTTCCGCAAACGCCTGCTCGGTAAGCAGCCGATTGGAGAGCAACCGTAGCATCGTACGATGCATCATGAATACCCCACGCGCGTTGAGCTTCGCCTCGTCCCGCAGGGATTGCAGAAGAATCTCGAATGGTTCGTGAAAAGTTTTACCGCCAAAGTCGGACAGACCCGTCTGCCGCTGCGCCTTGTCGAGCAACGCAGCCGGATCCAGAGCAGTGTCGGCCTTGGGCATAGACGCGGGGTCAGGCCGTAACCGCCAGGAATTCCGTGTGCGCCGATTCGATGGCGGTGAGTTCCTCGTCGCTCAGTGTCCAAGAACCGGCCTTCACGGTTTCGACGATCTGACCAGGACGCCGTGCGCCGACAATGGCACTGGTGACTTCCGGTCGGCGCAGGGTCCAGGCCACAGCAAGCTGGCCGACGGTGTGGTCGCTGCCCGCGGCGATCTCGCCCAGCGTGGCCACCAGCTTAAGGAACGGTTCCTTACGCGGCGGATGAAGCAGGGCGCTCACGGGATGATCGGGCTTGTGCTTACGCCAGTCGGTATCCGGCAAATTAGCGATCCATTCCTCGGTCACCTTGCCAGTAAGCAGCCCGCTCTCCATCGGGCTGTAGCAAACGATGCCGCAGTTGTTGGCACCGCACCAGTCGAGCTGGCCTTCCTCCTCGATCTGGCGATTGAGCAGGCTATAGCGGGGTTGCAATGAGGAAACAGGCCCAAGCGCGGTGGCGCGCTGGAGCTGGGCGGCGGAGTAATTACTGACACCGGCCCACTTGATTTTGCCCTGTTGTTGGAGATCGAGCAGCGTCTGCCAGGCCTCCTCCACACTTTCATCGGGCTCGGGCCAGTGCAGTTGGTAGAGATCAATGCAGTCGGTCTGGAGGCGTTTGAGCGAGCCTTCCACTTCCTCAAAAATGGTGGCGCGGGAGGTAAACCGGTTAGGCGTGCGATCCTCGTTGGGCAACACGCCGCACTTGGTGGCCACCGTCACCGGTTGGCCCCATTCCTGGACGGCCTTGCCAACAACCTCCTCGGACAAGCCGAAGCCGTAAGCGTGCGCGGTATCGATCCAGTTTATGCCGGCCTCGAGCGCCTCGAGGATGGCGGCGATAGAGTCGGCCTCATCCTGCGGCCCCCAGCCCATGCCCCAGTCGTCTCCACCAATAGCCCACGTGCCTAACCCCACGGGTGTAAAATTGAGATCTGTATTACCGAGCCTGCGTGTCTGCATGGGCCGGAGGGTAGCGGAGGATACATGATGCCGCAAGATGGCCTTGAGTCTGAAATAACTGGGTAAAGCCGGACCTAACAGAAAGCATACCCATCCATGAACGGGCACCTGTGTCTTTCGGGGATACTGGTGTATCCGGCGGTACTGGAATCCCTTATTCCCGTGGCCAAAACCACTTTACCACACACACCCGGAAAACCGGGGCACAAGCAGACGCCGGCTTGTTCGGTTTATTCAAAAAAACTTTCCAAGACGCTGCCCGCAGTTCGGCCTAGCAAAAATCGGGTAAAATCTCCAGCTGACGCTTGGCTTTTGGGGATTTTTGTGGATTAATAGCACGGGCGTGATGGGGTGAAGAATGCGTCCAGAAATTGCGTCCATTTTACCGACGCCAAGGGGGCTGGCTAACGGCCAATGGGGGAATTCAAAATTGCAGGATAAATCGGAAAAACCGTTTTTGATTCAGCACCTGATCGTGCATGGCGTGCTCGCCGCCATTCTTCTGGTCGGCGGCTGGCTCTTTCCGGTTCAGTACAAAACCTTACATCCACGTGTCCTGGCGCAAGCCGGCAAGGTTTCGGATGGATCGGCCCAAAGCGAATTACCCAAGACCCTCGCCGAACTCCATAGCTCGTACCACACCAATTCCTTAACGGGCGCGGACGAAGTAGCCAGCCTCCTCGAGATCGCCAAGCTGCAGTTGGAGGATAACTACAATCCAGACAAAGCCCCGCAAAACCAGCTCGCCAGCGGGACCTGCGCCATCGATTACACGATCAACCCCAAAAATCGGGCAGAATCCCAGCGGCAGCTCCTGAGCCGTGGCACCGGCTCACGGGAGCTACTCAACCTCAAGGCTGCCACCCCGGATTACGAATCCCAAATTACCCTACTCGCCGCTCTCGATGTCCACCGCAAACTGCACAGTGAACTCCGCGCTGAGCTGCTGCACCTGCAAACCACCAAGCAAACCAACCAACTCGAACAGGTGATGCATAGCGTGACCACCCTCGGGTTACGCCTTGGATTTTATCAGCTAGCAGAATTGACCGAGCGCGTCTCGTCAACGCGCACCTTCATGCAGCTCTCCAAAATCGCCAAGCTGCAAACCATCGTGTATCCGTTCGATACCTTCAGCACGGCGGATGGGTTGATTAGCCGCGATGAACTGGGCGGCACTGCACTCGTCTCCACTAATCATTTTAACCGCATTGCCGGTTCGGACCAGCGCATCGATCCTGAGGAATGGAAAACCATCGACTTTGAAAAGCTGGAAATCGTCGACAAAGAATTTGCCCATTACGACCACCTTGGCGACTTCCTCACCGTTGATCATCTTCAAAGCAAATCCCCCCTCGGCCGGAACATTCTCTTCAACCAATACTCCGGAGCCGACGGCAAAATAAGCCGGGATGAATGGCGAGAGATCGGCTTCATACCTCTGCAATACACTGAATTCCCAGCCGTTTACGCCGCCATACTCTGGTCCGACGATCCCGACCGAGTCGTTCAATACCTCATGACCTACGGGCGACCCGGCGATGATTGGCTTCAAGCCGCCCTCGGCAATGGCCATGGAGCCCTCACCGAACTGCTGGATAAACAACTGCCCCTTTCTCCCTGGAACACCCCCGCACCCGGCGCCGTCGCTCAGTTTGCCTTCAAGCGCCCAGCACTTGCTCTCACAGTTAAATACATTCTAATGGCCCTCGGCTGCTTTGTCCTCATGCGAGCGTGGAACAGCTACTTCATCCTTTCCGCCCCCGACCACGAAACCCTCCATAGCTACCGGCTCCGCCGCCGCGCCCTAACCGCTGCGCTGTGCCTAACCCTGATCATCATCAGCGAACCCGCCTTTTTTCAACCCGTTCACAGCTCCGAATATCAGGTAGCCGTGAACGTGCCCGAACTGGGCGAACTCAATCCAGAACCCTCCGACACTAACGAACCAAATAACAAAACCGACATGGAAACCAACATCATCCTCAGCGCCGTCATCTTTGTGCTCTTCGGAGCCATTCAGGTCTTCGTTTTCCAGACCTGCGTGAACAAGATCCGTGAAATTCGCCGCGGTGAAGGCGACCCCAACCTCAAACTGCGCCTGCTCGAAAACGAAGATAACCTCTTCGACATGGGCCTGTACATCGGCATTGCCGGCACCGCGCTCACACTGGCCGTCATGATCCTCATGCCCGCCTGGAATATCAGCATTTCCGTAGCCTATGCCTCGAACATCTTTGGCATCCTCTGCGTGGCCTTAGTCAAGATCACGCACGTGCGCCCCGCTCGAGAGTCCCTGCTGATTGAGGCTCAGGAACAAGCCTGAAGCAACAGAGTATCCAAACCGTCAAACCAGTCCAACAGCCATGAATAAGACACTGCTGCTCATCCTGTGCGACTTCCTGTTGCTGAATCTCATCCACTTCACCGCGTGGGATAAGCTGGACAAGGAAAGCGAATCAACCCGCGCTCAGGGCGGCGCCGAGAAAGCCGGGGTTATGGGCGATCCAACACGAGACCTCGAACTGGCTGCCGTTCGCATCAAGGAACGCGAAGAAGATCTCAAAAACCAAATGGCGTCTGTCGCAGCCCTGCGCAACGCCCTCACCTCTACCCAGGAGGAAATGGGCGATGAAATAGCCAAACAAACCCGACGAGCGGAAAGAGCAGAGGGCGAAACCGAAGAGGAAAGAAAGCGCCGTGAAGATGCTGAGAAAGGCCGCGACACCACGGAAGCTCAGCGACTGGCTATCCTAAAGGAATTTGAAAAACAACAGGAACGCGCAGCCGAAGCCAAACAAGAGCGGGAGGAGCTCGCTAACAACAACAAAGACCTAACCAATAGAATCTCCCAACTAACCGCCAGTATCGGCGACCTCAAATTAGATCTCAACAACAGCGTCAAACAGCTAAATGATGAGAAAGCCAAGGTCAGCGACCTTTCCGCCGAACTCCGGGCCGCTGAGGCCATTGCCGAGCGGGAAAAACAAGCCGCCACCGCCGCCAAGACTGAAGCCAAAGCGGCCCAGCAGGTTGCCGCTACTGCCAACACCCGCGCAGCCACAGCCAATGCCGAAGCTCAGGCAGCCAAGAGCAACGCTCAGGCACAAATCGCAAAGGTAGAATCCATGGCTGAGAAACGAGTCCAAGCGGCCAACACAATAGCCAATACCGCTTTGAAACGCGTTGAGACAGCACAAGCCCAAGTGGTCGCCACCACGAAAGCCAAGGCGCAAGTGGAACAGGCCTTAGCCGCCACCAGCGCTGAGAAACAGGAACTCACCAAGGCGGTCATCAATGAAAAGCAGGACAAGGTAATTGCCCAAAAAGCAGCCCAACAGTTGCGCGATGAGATCGCCAAGAAGATTCCCGATCAACCCATCAACGCCAACATGATGGCGACGTTGTATTCGCAAAACCGGGTAAATCTCCTGACCACCGCCGCCCGGACGCTTTCCAAGCCCAAAAAGGAAAGTAACACCATCCTCATCGAGGTGTTGGAATACAACCCGGCCACGCGCAAAAGCAGCCCATACATCCACGCCATTACCCACGTTCGTGAAACACCCTATAGATTGGCGGCCAATGCACTGGGCTGGCGCGAATCAGCCGCCTCGCTTTCCGGCCCCAATACGGTAGCACAACCTCTTCACCACGTACGTTTTTTAAAGAGCGATCCACGCATCGTGATTGCCCCAGTGGGACCGCCGGATTCCCCGCAGGTCAAAGCACTGGGCGTGAAGCCCTACAAGCTGGCCGCCAAGCCGTTTAAGTTTCCCAAAGCATTTATTATGAAGCGCGATGGCCGGAGCTTCGGCGAAGTGGTCTTCCGGATGGATCCGCGCAACCGCGAGTATGTGAAATTCGACAAGAGTCTGGTGCGTTCAATTTTGGGTGACTTCAGCCCTTCTCAGGGCGATCTGGTCTTTAGTCAAACCGGCGAGTTGTTGGGCATTATGGCCAACAACCGATATTGCCACGTCATCACAGGTGTTTCCCCGGCCGGCGCAGTGGTGTTCGGCCAGCACCAATCAAATTCTCTAGCTGGCACGCTGGCCAAGATGTACGCTCTAGTGAAGGCCAAGGCGTCCGAGCTGCATTAAACCGAATTCTGGCAACAAGAAAGGCGGGCTGTTTGGCCCGCCTTTTTCTCTTAAGGCATCCTCTGATTCAACTGGGTTGATGCCCCCAGTCCGTGTTTTCAAGTCATCCGGGTAGGCCGCTATTGGATCCTCCGTCGACGCCAACTTGTCTAGCTAAACTGGTTTAGCTAATTCACCGACCGGCAAGGACTCCTTGTCCGATTCAGTTTTGGGGTCGTCGTTCATGAGGCACTTACCACAAAACTCTACTGCACGTAGAGGAATTCGTTGGTTTCCATAAGCACCTGAGCCAGCTTATCGACTGGGCTCATGGGGATGGGGATGTTGTTGAAGATGGTGGCGGGCGCGGGACGGTTGTAGCGCTTGGTGTAGTCCTCAGCGCGTTCGCGGGCGGCCTGCGTCTGCCGCTGATATTGGGTCCGGCGGTAAGCCGGCAAGGGCGGCTGGTTCTTCACGAAGGCGGCGGCGGCCTGCAGTTCCTTGGGCGTGGGCGCCCGTTGGAACACAAGCTCGTACAACGCCTGTACCTTGTCTTCCACCTGCTCGGCCTGGGCCACTTCGGAGCGGGCCGCCAGACGGCGGGCCTGTTGCAATACGTTTTGGCTATTCATCAGGAACAACGCCTGCTGAGGCACGATGGTTTCCACGCGCTCGGCAGTGCTCATGTCCGGGTTCGCAAAGTCGAACACCTGATACATGTCCGGCAAGGCGGCCCGATCCAAGAACCCATAAACCGTACGGCGCGGCGCGCCATTCTGCTGGACCGGACGCCCCCCCTGTGCGGGGTCTAGGTTGTCTCCCAACACGAGCAGGGTATCGCGCATCGACTCGAAATCCAGACGGCGTAAATTCCATTTGTGGAGCAGGGCGTTGTTCGGATCGATCTTGCCGTAGGCCGGATCGTTCGTCGCGCTTTGCTGATACACGGCGGAGCTCATGATCAGCCGGTGCAGTTGCTTGATCGACCAGCCCTCGGCCATGAACCGGCGCGCCATCCAGTCGAGCAGATCCGGATGGCTCGGGGCGTCACTGCGTAGTCCAAAATCGCTTGGGGTGCGCACGATGCCCTCGCCGAAATGCCATTGCCACACGCGGTTCACCATCACGCGGGCGGTCAGCGGATTGTCCTTACTGGCGATCGATTGCGCGAGCTCCAATCGGCCGGAGCCTTCGTTAAACGGCTTGCGATCCTCGCCTTCGATGAGTTCGAGAAACTGGCGAGGCACGCGGTCGCCCAAATTGGTGCGTTCGCCGCGGATGAAGATGCGCGAGTCCCGCGGGGTCCGAATATCCTCCAACGCCATAGCCTTGGCCGGAGATCCGGGGTGAGTCAGATCCAGGCCGGTCGTGCGGTTAAACATCGCCACTTGCCGGTTACGCACGCGATTGCCGCCAAGGCGGTTAAAACTGCGTGGATCCATGCCTAGCGCGGAGCGGTAGCCGAAGGCGACCCGACGGATTTCCTCCGCCGCCGGATCGGCCAGCGGCTTGGGCATGCCCTTAATTTTCGCGGCATCCGCCGCGGTGCGAAAGCGAAAGCCCATGTTGAACGCGGTGACGATGTGGGCGGTGGGGTATTGACCGTCCATGCGTTTCTCGATGTTGAGGAACACTTCCTGATACACCCCAGCGATCTCGCGCAGGCTCTTGGGCTGCGCCTCAGCGAGAGCCTTGGCAAGGATCGGGTTCACCGTTTTCTGCGTCTTCAACCGCTCCCATTGTGCGGGCGTACGCGCGGCGATCTGAGCGTTCGGCAGCTTGGCAAAAAAGAACCAAGGGCCAAACACGCGATTGGGTCGGCGCTTAGCGTTCTGCAGGGCGGTTACCCAGCTTTGAAAAGCCGTGCCGTTTAGCCCGGCGGCAGCAGCGGCGGTGGGTGCCTGTTTGACTTTGGTTTTACCGTCAATGAATCGTTGCGTTTCAAACAAGTATTTACCGGATTCCCTGGTGAACCGCGTTAGCATTTTGTTGTACTCACGCAGCCCATACTCGCGTGAGCCATCGATGGCGGTCTGACGCGCGGTAGTGTAAGCGACGTACTCCGGGTCACCCTCCTGCACCTCTTCAATCAACCTCGTGGTATCGCGCGAGCTGGCGAATACACCGTGCAGGGAATAGTAATCCGCGGTGGGGATAGGATCGAACTTGTGATCATGACAACGGGCGCAGGCGAGCGTGAGACCCATAAAGCCTTTGCTCACCACATCAATACGGTCATCAATAATTTCGTTAACGTCATTATCAAAACGCTTGCCGACGGTAAGATAACCGAGAGCGGCAAGATCTCGCTGATCATTGGTATCGACATGATCAGCCGCAATTTGTTCGATTATAAAGTCGTTGAACGGCTTGTCTTCATTGAACGCGCGTATGACGTAATCGCGATAAGTCCACGCGTAAGGATAAATTGGATTACGACGATTGCCTCCGGTTCGATCGCCGCTGGTATCAGCGTATCGCGCTATATCTAACCAGTAACGGCCCCAGCGCTCCCCGTATTCGGGGCGCTCTAGCAGCTGATTGATCACCTTGTTGAAAGCGTTAGGCGCCGGGTCTTTCTCAAACGCCTCCACCTCGGCCATGGTGGGCGGCAACCCGATCAGATCATAGTACGCGCGCCGAATGAGAGTGCGTTTGTCGGCGGGCTTGGCTGGTTGCAGGCCGGCGGTCTCATGCTTGGCACGGATAAAGCGGTCGACCGGAGTGCGAGCCCAGTCGCCCTTCACGGTAGGCGGCACGGGCTTGGCGATGGGTTGATAGGCCCAGTGATTGTCGACTTGTTCCTGAGTCCAAAACACTTTCTTGATCGATGCCGCCTTACCTTCGCGGGGATCGGGCGCACCCATGGCTACCCAAGCCTCGAAATCAGCCAGAGTGGCCTCGTCCAGCTTGGTCTTGGGCGGCATCTCGAGACCCTCGGTGGGATCCCATTTCATCGCTTTGATTAGCAGACTGTTCTTGGGATCGCCCGGGATGATGACCTCGCCGCTGTCACCGCCCTTCCGGAGGGCATCGCGGGTATCGAGAGTGAGCCCACCTTTGTCCTTGCCCTCGGCGGCGCTGTGGCAAGAGTAACATTGCGTGGCCAGTACGGGCCGGATGTTTTTTTCAAAAAACTCCAGCTGCTTGGGCGTCAGCGGCGCCTCCGCCAGTGAGGACAGACCGCCGACGAGCAGAGCACCGATGACGAGCGTGTTACGCATAAGAAATGAAGGTAGGTTAAGCGATCAGTTTCTCGACCGCATACCCGTACACATCGGTAAGACGGAAGTCGCGGCCCTGGTAACGGTAGGTGAGCTTCTCGTGATCGAAACCCATCAGTTTCAGAATCGTGGCGTGCAGGTCATGCACGTGCACCTTGTCTTGAACGGCCTTGTAGCCAAATTCATCGGTGGCCCCGTGGACGATGAGGAAGTAGCTCGCTTCTGAACACATCACACCAAACACGAGAGAGTCAACCAACCTGTGCTGCGACATGCGACACATGAAGACATTGTTTCTCCCTAGTTCATCCAATTTGATACTGATTCGTATTTTTCCATCCGGTCCAACATCGCCGAAAAAGGAAAGTGTGAAAAGGCACCGCTGCTTGCTCATCAATTCCTCGTCCCTTTCTCTTCTTCCCTTTCTCTTTCTCTCTTTTTCTTTCTTTCTCTCTGCGTTTCCTTGAAACGACCAAGCAAACGAGCAAGGGAAAAAGGCTCAAGCCATGTCGGACGTGGACCACTTTGACGTGCTGCCCTGCTACCAGAACCTTGCTCTGATTGGCTATGGCACCTACGGGTTGGTATGACTGTGTGGGTGACACAACGGGAGAACGGAAGATCTTGCTGTTTTGTTTGTAATTCTGCGCTTCGCGTGTTTGCCCTTCTTGGCTGCAATGCAGTGAGGTATGCCAGGCCGAAGTCACGCCAGATGCAGTGAGGGAGGGCAACGCTTACTTCCAGCGACGGGATCCAGACAAGGTGGGCAGTTTGTATCTGTGTGTGTGCATGTGTGTTGTGTGTGTGTGCTGTCTTTGTTTTTGTTGTAAGTTGGGTTGTTTGTGGCGTTTTGGCTCGCATTTTGGATTCCCCAACAGCCGTCTTTCGCAGCGACATCGATCCACACATCACACACGCCGCAACACGTGCAAAA
>CAJWMQ010000031.1 GCA_913042895.1 uncultured Verrucomicrobiales bacterium
TTTCATGCCCGCATTGTATCGGCCCACAAAAAAACCGGCCAGCACGGATGTGTGGCCAGTCGAGATTAGGAGCGGGCTAGAACACGCCCAGCGCAATCCGCGCCAAGGCTTCATCCTTCTCTTTGCTCTTGGGAATGAAGTCGAGCGCGCGCAGGTAACGGGGTTTCTCCGCTTCCAGCGTGTTGCGGTCTAGAATGATGTCCGCCAGATACTTGGCACCATGTGTGCCGCGGTTGCGCCAGACGATGTCGCGGCCGGCAGCGGTGTTGAGCTTGGCACCCTTCACCCAAGCGTCAAAGAACTTGTTCTCCTGCTTGTCAGCGGCGAGGCCAAGCGCTTCGAGATACCAACGATCCTTGCCGTCATGCGCATTGGCGAGCTTGGCCCAGAGGGCCGGGGCTTCGTCGCTTTGATGATGACGCAGGGCGATCAAGCATTCGCGGCGCACCAGCGCGCTGTCGTCATCGGCGAATTCGCGGATGAGCGGCAGTAGGTCAAGCTTGTGCTGACGCGCCAGACGCAGGGCCATGCCGCGAATGTTGTCGTCCTTGTCCTTGGTTGCCAAGGCCACGGCGGCCGCCTGATTGTCCTTGATTTGCGACAGCAGCCACAGAGCGCGGGCACGCATGCGGGGGTTTTGGTGTTGGGCCAGTTTCAGGAGCGCGGGCTTGGCGTCGTTCTGGCGATTGTGCAGCCCCATCCAGGCGATGTACTTGACGGAATTGTTCGGGTTTTGGATCGCCGTAATCAGGCCGTCAATGGAATTGAAATCCAGCTTGGGGAGTTTGTACCCCTTGTGGCCCTTAGGGGTGACGCGGAACAACCGGCCGCGGTCGAGGTCGCCCATGCGGTGACCGCCCACGCCCGGATCGTACCAGTCGGCCACGATCAAGGATCCATCCGGCGCCACCTGCACATCAGACGGTCGGAACCAGCGATCCTTTTTGGCGCCGTCCAGAATGTTCACGATCTCTGCCGAATAGCCCGCGCCGCTGCGCTTGACAGGGTAAGCCCGCACAATGCTGGGACCGGCATCGCAATGGATCATTTGGCCGTGAAATACCTTGGGCAAGAGCGTACCTTCGTAGATGCAGATGCCGGTAGGCGAACCAGCGCCGGTGAGGAGGAGATTGGGGATCACGCCGGGATCGTTTAGGTGCCAGTGGCGTTCGGGGATGGTCTTCTCCATGTTGGTGCGCTTGTCGCGCCAGCCACCGCCGGTGATTTCGCTGCGAAAACCGTAGTTCCCATACTCCATCACGTAATTGATACGCACAGCACGATTACCATCATCATCGTTATCGCTCTGCCACAGGGTGCCAAAGCTGTCGATGGTCACCATCCAGTTGTTGCGAAAGTTCCAACCGAGCGTTTCCAATCCGCTGCCGTCGAGATAACAGCGAAACACCATGCCTTGCTGGTAAGGATTGCGACGGTCGTTTACCTCGTTACCGGCCAAGTCCACGATCGGCTTGCCGTCCTTGTCCTTGAGCTGGCGACCGGAGTTGCCGAAGTTGAAGTACAACCGGCCGTCCGGACCGAACATGAAATCATGGATGCCGTGGTCGTGCTGGCTGCCGGCGATGCCGCTGAAGAGCGTCTCCTTCTTGTCCGGTTTGTCGTCGCCATCCACATCGGTAAAGACCTGCACCTTGTCGCCGGCGGCAATGATCACCTTAGTGTTTTTACCATCCACCGTGCCTAGCACGCAAACGCCGTGCGGGGAATCAATATCACGGCCCTGGTAGAACACCTTCTTGGCATCCGCCTTCCCGTCGCCGTCGGTGTCTTCCAGAATCAGAATCCGGTCGCCCTCCTGACGTTTGTTGCGATGGCCGCGATAATTGATGATCTCGGCCACCCATACGCGGCCGCGGTGATCAATATCGATATTGGACGGGCTGAGCATCATCGGCTCGGCGGCAAACACCTCAGCCTGCAGCGCCTCATGCACATCCAGATTCTTCACGGCATCCTCGGGATCCCGGCTGGCAGGCGCGGCATTGCCGGCCGCCGACGCCACAGCCAAAAAACGCGGCTGCTGGATGAAGATGTGAAACTGGGCGCTGGAAACATTGCCGCAGGCACCCTGATCGGTTCCACCATTGTCCAACCCAACGCCGGTTACAATCTTCACATACGGATGCTCCTTGGGCAGACGATAGGTAATGATCGAGTTGGCGTGAGTGCCGATACCAAACTCCATGAGATTACCATTTACGCGCAGCGGTTTGCCGCCGCAGTTCTTGTTCACCTGCACATTGCCAAACCCGGATGCGGCATGCTGCCAGCGAATGGCTGTCAGCTTGGTTTCGTTGCCTGACGCATCAATTAGCTTGGGCTCCACCCAGTCGGCCCAGTCGCAGCTATAACCGTTACCACCATCGGTCACCACAAGGTGTAGCTCCTTGGCGCCCTTAAGATTGGCGGTGAGAGTAGCCTCCGGATTGGCCTTGGTGAGGACTTTTGAGGACACGATTGGTTTCGGGCTCTTACTAGTGAACGCGCTGCCGGCTTTGGGACCTGGATTGCTGCGCGGCTTGGGCTTGCGACCCTTGTTATCAAGATTGGCGTACAGATCCTTCTCGGTCAGCTTGCTGGGTACACCGGCCGCCGGCACCTCCGCCTTGGCCACCCATACGATGGCGTTGAGCACGGTTTTGCGATAATCGTTATTGCCCCAGTTCAGGTGATTATGACCGCCGGTAAAGCCAAAGCCGCGGCCGCCATTGGGCCGCTCAAAGGCCCAGGCCACGTGCTGGGGATTGCCTGCCTCCACGCTCTTGCGCACATGAGGGTTGCCGCTGTGAGCACCATCGCCGCGCTTCATGGTTTCGGCTGGAGCCACATCCGATAGAATCGGCGTCACACCCTTCATGTCCTTAGGAAACCGCATGTGGAAATACCATTCGTCATTGGCCTGAAATGGTTCCACTCCACTGGTGATCGGGTGCTTGGGCAGTTTCTTGAAGTTAGCGACCCAGTGCGGGTTCACCGACCAATGCGTCTCGAAACAGCCACCCTGCCAGGCGATGAACTCCTTGTTGCCTTTGGCAGTGGTGGGCTCCACGGCGTAATGGATGGTGAGGAGACCGGTGCCCTTGTCCATCAGCTTGCTGAGCAGCTCAAGGTTGTTGCCCTGCAACGCGGGATGGCGGCCGCCGCCATCGCTGTAAATCACCACGGCATCCGCGCCGTTAAAGACGCTGCTATCCTTGGGGAACCCGTTGGTGACCACGGTGGGCTGCACGAGATCGGCAGCGCCCTCCTTGAGGCATTTGGCCAGCAACAGGATGCCGGCACGGTGTTCGTGGGAGAGCGGGCCGTGGCTTTGCGGGCCGGCAATCATCACCACCTTCTTGGGCGCAGCCAACGCGCCGATGGCGAAGCCCAGAGTCAGGGCGAGTGTCAGGATCTTTTTCATCGTGAAGTCTATGGGGTTTGCGGGTTGATTATTTACGGCGACCTTTGGGGTCGAGATTCTGTTTCAGTTCCTCGGCGGTCACCTTGGAGGCAACGCCGTTCTTGGGGATGTCCGCCTTGGCGAGCCAAAGGAGGCCGTTGAGCACGACCTTGCGGTAGTTGTCATTGCCCCAGTTCCCATGCTTGTGGCCGCCGGTAAAGCCGAAGCCGCGGCTGCCATTGGGCCGTTCATAGGCCCACATGGTGGTCTCCGGTCGGCCCTCGGCATCGATGATGTGCTGGTAGGGGCCCTTGGGATACACATACGGCCCGTCGCGTACGTCCTTGCCGGGCTTGGCCGCAAGGATAGGGGTGATCTTGCCCACGCCGTCCTTCCGGAAGCGCATGTTGAAGTACCATTCATCCACCACCTTGAAGGGTTTCACGCCGTTGGTGATCGGGTGCTTGGGGAAGGTTTTGAAGTCCGGCGCCCACATCGGGTTCACGGAAAACTTGTGTTCATAGTAGCCGCCGATCCAATCCTGCATCGTCTTGCCGGTATCGCCCGCGGGCACTTCCACGCCGTAATGCGCGCACCCGACTCCGACGCCCTTGGCAATGAGGTCATTGATAAGTTTGGTGCGCGCGGGCTGAATGGCCGGATGCCGACCGCCGCCATCGGCATAGATCAGGATGGCGTCCACGCCCTTGAAGGCGTCATCGCTCTTGGGCCAACCCATATCGTGCACCTCCGCGGTGATGCCGGGCAGTTGATCGAGGCATTTCTCAAGCAACAAACAGCCAGCCCGGAATTCATGATCGCCCGGACCATGGCTGGGCCGACCAGCGATGAGTAGAATTTTTTTATCAGCCGATTCAGCGATAAAAACGCTGACCAGTAACAGGCACAGGACTTGGCAGAAACGCTTCATGACTACATGAAAAAAAGGGCGACGCAGTGCGCCGCCCCCGGTGGAGTTTATTTCAAATGCTTCACGCGGATGTTGCGGAACTGGATTGTCATCGGCGGACCGGCATGCAGTTGCAGAGCCACGATGCCCTTGCTCACCGCTTCCTTACCTTCATCAATCGTTTCGGACATCACCGCGCTGTTAATCCGGTGGATCATGTGATTGCCCTTGGCGGTGATGTGCATAGCGTTCCATTCGCCCTGGCCGTTCAGCTTTTTCTGCAGCTCTGCTGAATCGCCAAACCGCTCGACCTTTTTCTTAGCCTTGCCGTCGCCTAACGTGGTCTTGGTGCCGCGATCGGCGAGAATGCCGCGCCCGGTTTTCTCGCCGTAGTTAATGCCGCTGTAACGGGTGCCGGCTTCGAAGTCACCTTGATAGCCTTTCACCACGTTGTTGCCCATATCCTCGGAACGGTATTGACAACCGGAGTTGCCGGATTTCGTGAGGAACCGATATTCAAACTTCAGCTCAAAATCCGCCACGGTACCACCTTTCCAGATGATAAAGGTATTGCCCTTCGTGGGGGTTTCCTTGGTGGTCTTGCCCTGAATGGCGCCGTCCTGTACGGACCAGAATTCCTTTTTGCCGTCCCAGCCCTTAAGAGTTTTGCCGTCGAAGAGGGATGTGAAGCCCTTCTCCTCGGCCACAGCCGGCAGCACAAAGGTTGCGGCGAACAAAGCGGTGATGATTTTTTTCATATTCGTCAAGTGGGGTTTATTTAAATGCTTTTTTGAGAAACTTGAGGCCCTTCACGGCGATCTCGTCGCGGGTGGGTTCAATACGACGCCAAATGGCGGCGGCGCGAGCGATCACTTTCACGTCCGTGGTGAAGCTCTCAATCACCACGTCGCCCTTGTACTTGATGGATTTGAGCGCCTTGATGATCGGCTTCCAGTCGAGCTCGTCGTTGCCCGGCGTGCCACGGTCTGTGCCGCAGGCGTGGAAGTGCCCGAGGAGCTTACCGGCCTTCTTGATGGCCGCCGCCTGATTCTTTTCCTCGATGTTCATGTGGAACGTATCGAGATGCAGCTTGAGCGCCGGACTACCGACCGCCTTGATCAGTCGCAGGCCCTTGTCACAGGTATTGAGGAAGTCAGTCTCAAAACGATTGAGCGGTTCCACGCAAATTTGCACGCCCTTCTTCTCGGCGTAGGCGGAGAGCAACTTGAGGTTTTTTACGACGAGCGCAAATTCCTTCTTCTGCTGTTTGGGATCCACCGCATCGGCCTTGCCCACTACGCTGTACACCGGGCCGATCAGCGACGGGCAACCCAGCACCACCATGTGGTCGATGAGCGCCTTACAATATTTCATGGCCTCACGCTGATCCTTGGCGCTACCGCGGAAATCACGACCGGGCCCCATGCAGGCGCAGACGGAGCCGCAAACCAAATCGTTTTTATCCAGCGCAGCCTTGACCTTAGCCGAATCGATATGTTCCGGCGCCTCGATCGGAATCTCAATCGTCTCGAAGCCCCATTTCTTGAACTTCGGAAACAGGCGCGTGGATTGGGTGGTGAAGGGTGAGGTAAAAAGGAAAGTGTTAATACCGAATCTCATGACTCAAAAAGATGAGAGGGAAACCTACGGGAAGGGGCAAAACCGGTCAATGAACGATTAAAAAAAATGGCCTTGCGGATCACCAGTAAATAACCGTAGCTAACGGCATGAAAAGCCACGTGATTGGATTGGTTTTAATAGTTGGACTGCTTGGGTGTGGCGGAAACGAAGAAGCCGGACCCGACGCCAAAGGCGCCGCCGTGGAACTGGAGGCACAAGCCCAAGCCGGAGATTCTGCCGCTCAGTTCAATTTAGGCATGATGTACTATCAGGGAGCCGAATCCGTGGAACAGGACTTGATGAAAGCCTACGCGTATTTAATGGCCGCCGTAAAAGACGAAGAGTACAAAAACATGGATCCCGTGAAAATGGCCTTGTTCGACCTTAAACAGACCCTATCCAAGGAGGACCAAGCGACGGCGCAAAAATTGGCTGACGAACTGGCCTCGCCTTAAATAAATGTACTACCGGGCCTTTTCCAATCCGATATGCCGGAGATCGGATACCCCGGAATCGGGGTCCATGTAGCCCGGGTTCTTCGCATTATTCCGAGTCATCAAGCCCACGTGGTAATCGGCAAAGATTACATGCGCCGAAGGTGTGTTGCACACTTCCAAAATTCGATCCCTGGTCATTTTTCCATCAGCCACTTCCTTGCTCAATCCGCGGAATTCATCCATATGCCGAAACGTCACAGTATCGGGATCTGAAACGCCTGCGTTTTTATTCCAAGTCGCTAGCATGTAAGGATCATTGATGGCCACTTCGGTAACTTGTTTTCCCGTATATTGCCCGGTAGTGGGATTGATTGCATCAGCCCTCCAACTCCATTTATAGCCCGCCGCGGTGTTGCTTCCATCCACTGCATTACAGCGATCATTCAAATCGTACTGACAAGCTTCTTCCAGCAATACGGCCATATTTTGGGCACTAGCAAAATTTTCTTCACGGTCATTTAGTAAGGAATTCATGGAATAACTGAATTTATATCCGCGCCGCTTCGCACTGATATCTTCCGGATGCCGAAACAAACGCTCCAATTCCTTTACGTCCTTGGAGCCCAAATAATTCAAAATCTCACTATCCTGTGGAGATCGATAATTCAACCACATCGGCCGCCCAGCCGAACCTGCACCTCCATACACTTTCGGAAAATAACCATTGTTATCGCCCACATAAGTCTGCATCGCCAATGCGATTTGTTTCATGTTGTTCTGCGCCTTAACATTCATCGCCTTGCGTTTGGCTTTTGCCAAGACGGGCAATAACATGCTAGCCAAAATACCAATGATGGCGATGACCACGAGTAATTCAATCAAAGTAAAACCGGATTTCGTAAGTTTCATGAGGGATTTTTTGCGTTCAGATTTGACAAGGTTGAGTGATTCTCACGCAACCCCGCCTAGTTTACGAGGAATTTTAAGCATATTTATCACAAAAAACACCTGTGCCGATGGTGTCTGCAAGTAATGTGCCAACCTTTACGTGTGTCGTAGTGCTTCGATGGGATCGAGATCAGCGGCGCGGCGGGCGGGGTAGACGCCAAAGACAACTCCCACCACGGCGGATATCAGGAAAGCCAGGATTACCGAGGGAATGGTGACGATGGTTTTCATTTCGGCAAAATGCTCCACCGCGAATGGTAGCGCCACGCCCAAGACCACGCCCACTAATCCGCCGCCAATTGAAAGCACAATGGTCTCCACCAGAAATTGCGTCACAATCTGTTGCTTGCGGGCACCCAAGGCGCGGCGGATGCCGATCTCGCGGGTACGTTCGGTCACAGTGGCCAGCATGATGTTCATGATGCCGATGCCACCCACAATCAGGCTGATGCCGGCAATCGAGCCAAGCACAATGTTGAAAATACGTTTGGTTTGTTCGGCTTGGCGCAGTAATTCGAGCGGCACGATGATTTCGTAGTCCTGCTTGGGATGGGATTTCTTTAGAGCGGCGGCAATTGAGGATTTGGTGGCCTCGACATTTTCGACTGCATCAATTTCGGTCACCAGCTCGTGCAGTTCCACTCGCTCCCGGGAATATCCACCGGCGCTGCGCTCCAGAAACAACGTGCCAAGCCGGGCATGTGCGGATTTCAATGAGATATAAATGTTGGCATCCAACGCCTCACCAGCCGTATCGCCGCCGGGCGCACGTGCCTGCGCACTGCCGGTTTCCTGAATCACTCCCACCACTACAAACACATCCTTATTATTAAACTTTACCATGCCGTCCAAGGGTTCCTCGGCGGGGAACAATTCCTGCGCAAGGGAATCGGTGATCACGCAGGCATTACTGCGATAGCGTTCGTCATTTTCATTCAGAAACCGGCCCTTGATGAGTTGGGCCTGGCTCATTTGCAAATGATGCGGCTCGGTTCCCCAAACCGTGCAGGCCGCTTTGCGCTGGCCGTGGCGGGCCTCCAATCGGTACCGGCGTTTGGCCAGAGTACGCTCGATGGTAGGCACGGTCTCCATCAAGTGGGTCACGTCATTGGTCTTCAATCCGTAGGTGGCGGTGTAGGTGCGTTTGCTGTCAGCGGCGGATTGCCCTTTGGGCGGCTGCACACTGCGAATGATGATGTTGCGACTGCCCAGTTTGCGAATGGCTTCCTGAGCCTCGTAACTGGCGCCTTCGCCAATGGCCAGCATGGCGATCACTGAGCAAACGCCAAAAATGATGCCCATCATGGTTAGCAAAGATCGCATCTTGTGAAGCATCAGGCTTTTGATGCCGATTTGAATGACGCGAATGAAGGCGAGGCCCATGGTTCAAAAAAGCGCCTAGGCGCCAGACGCGAATTACGATCCAGCCGATGTGATGGCTGGTGATGGGCTGCGGTCGCCTTGAGTTTCTGAGTTTTCGTCGATGTTGGGAGCCAGCGAAACTTGGTCACCCTCCTTCAAGCCGTCCTTAATCTCAATGAAACGGTTGTTGAACTGGCCGGTCTTAACCGGCACCACCACCACGTTTTCACCGCGTTTTACTTGGACGACTTTTTGCCCTTTGTAGGTAGTGACCGATTGCACCGGCACCATCATCACATCGTTTAGCTCGGCCACAATAATCTCGGCCTTAGCGGATACACCCGGCTTGAGGTCCTCGGGTAACTGCGAATTCTCATCTTGTATCCACACGTGCGTATCGTACACGGAAATATTTTCGTAATACTTACGGCGGGCATCGGGCGTTGGCGCAACGTGCCGGACGACTCCCTGAAATTCCCGGTCCGGCAGGGAATCAATCCGTACAACGGCTTTTTGGCCGGTCTTGATGTGGCGCACAAATGATTCGTGGACCTGCACCACGGCCATAAGTTCACTGATATCGGGCAGATCGATTACGCTATAGCCTTTTCGAATTAAGGCTCCTTCCTTGATATAAGTGTCATTGTACCGGGACGAACTGCGAGCATAAATGACGAGGCCATCCTGCGGAGCTCGCATCTCCGACTTGATCAATTGTTCTTTATAAAGAACTAAACGCTCTTGCTGCGCCTTAAGCCCTTCTGAACGCCGCAGAACCGTGCCCTCAGCTGATTCCACTAAGGTATTGGATTTTTGAATAGTCCGCTGCTCCTCCACTGTTGCCTGATCAAGTTTGGCTTCGTAACGTTTCTTCTGTTGGGGTTGCTCAAACTTAAGGAAGAGTTCCTGTTGTTTTTTAGTCTGGGTAATGCTGTTTTGTTGTTTCTTGATGGTGAGTTCGTTGCTCTGCACTTCCAGGGAAGTCGCATAGCCTTTTTCCCTGAGCTTGCGCGTGCTAGCTAATTTCTCCTCCGCTCGTTTAATTTCCTCCTCGGCCAAGGCAATGTCTCCCTCCATTTTCAGCAACTGCAGCGGCGTATCGCCTTCGATGTAACGATCTAAATCCTGCTGAGCAAACTCCACGTCCAACGCCGCCTGCCGGTTGGCTGAAGCCGTTTCAATTCTTCTAAGTGCCAGATCTTTTTCGGCATTGCCCAAATCGCGCTCAGCATCAGCCACGGATTTTTCTTGGAAGAGAATCTTTTCACGCAAATCGGCGTCCTCAAATTTCACTAGAAGAGCTCCTGGAATTTGAACAGTCTGACCAAGTTCCAGATTTTCCCAGTCTAGATCCGGATTCGCGGTTCGTAAGGCTTCCTCAAATGAACGCTGCTCCGCTTTACCCGCCGGCTTGTCCGCCGTAGGCACATTAGCTAGGTGCATGTGTTTTTCAGTAATGGATTGAAGAGTATCTTCTTCTTTGACCTGATATTGTGAAGGACCGTCCACATAAGTCCCTTCGGCCACAAGCGAAACGATAGTACCTCCATTATCCAGTTCGCATTTCAGGTTAAGTTTGCTGGTGGAATCCAGCGCACCGCCTTCGGCTACGGTCACCCGCAAATTGCCACGCTGCACGGTAGAGAACTGCGCACCGTCCATGACATCAGGTTGGGGCTCGAGCCATTTGGCACCCATAAATAAGCCTGCAAAGAGCACAATAAAAATCGTGGTCCATGCGGGGTGCCGCGTAATAAATGCCTTGGCTTTGGCCATTATTCCTTTGTTTTCGGTCCTCCAAAGACCTGCTCGGGGGTGATCACCTCGGGTAGGATCTCAGCGGTCTCTGGATTAACAGCGGTAGAAGAACCAAAAACGGACTGATTTTTCAACCAAAACTGTTCGCTTTCGACGCTCAGGGCGCCGAGGTTCTTCAACAAATTCCACCGCGCCACGTGATAATCCACTACGGCACTGGTCACATCATTTTGCGCTTCCACAAGATCCGCTTGAGCTTCGAGTTGATCTCGAATATCCGCATCGTCGTTTTGGAGCAACAGCGGCATCACCTCCACCTGTTGCCGGGCTAGTTCCAGCGCAGCTTTCTGAATGAAATAATTTTCCCGCTCCTGCTCCAAGGCCCGAATGCCTTCGCGGATATTTTCCCGCAGGGAATCCAATTCGGTGGCGAGCTTGCGCATTTGTTTTTCGAAGTTGATCAGGCTCGTACGATAGGCGTTGCGCTCGGTGAGTTGATTCAAGGGCAGCTTCAGCTTAAGGCCTGAGGTGCTGGCGAATTCTTCCGGCGAAAACGAACTGTAGAATTGCTTTTTCAACGAGGCATCCACCACCACGTCCAGTCCAGGTTTTAAGTCGCTGGCGGCCACCCGCACCTTCCGCTGAGCATCCTCAAACCGGTCCACTTCATTAAGCACATCCAGCCGATTGGTCACCGCCATCAAATATCCGTGACGTTCATCCAACTCCAGCGGCGTCAATCCCTGCGACACTAAGTCAGTGAGCGCCCTGTCCTCCAGTCGCAATGCCTCGCCCAGTGGCAGGCTAAGCCGTTGCTTGAAGCCGTCCAACGCTTGCCGGTAACTTTCCACTGCCTTGAGGTATTTCACGCGCGCACTCAATTCCGATTGGCGCGCCTGATCGACCTGATAGCGGGCTAAGCGTTCGGCCTCTGCCATGGCTTCAGCCCGGTCCCGGGCCTTTTGCAGGTTGAGATAATTGTTGTAACTATTGCGGACCGCATCCTTGCCCTGCAGCACACGGAAATATTCGCCCACCGTCTCAATCGCAAAGGTCTTCTGGTAATGACTGTAATCACGCACAGCATAGACCACATCGCGCTCGGCTTGCGTCAGCACCTCGGCGGCAATTTCCGCACCCGCACCGCGCAGCAATGGCTGGGTCAATTTTAGCGTCAGGTCCGGCACCTTGGGTTTGCCATCGAAATACAGCACCAGATCATTGGCCAACGTGGCCGTAACCGAGGCACCTGTCTGGAAGAGTTTCTGCACAGACCCATCCGCATCCGAATCGCCACGCAGTCCGCCATCGGTTTGCCGGGCGATTCCGAGATCCACTGTACTGGAGGGATTCCATACAAACTTGTGGCGCGTGCCGGTTAGGGAAAGAGCCTGTAGATAGAGGGTTTCGCGTTGGAGTTGATAGGAGCGATTATGGCGTTCGGCCATTTCCAGTGCCGCAGGCAACGTCAACGTGCGGCCACCGTCGGCGAAGCGTTCCTGGATGATCCTTGCTGGCGACACCGTATCGGGTCGCTCGCCCACGGTAGTGCTCACTAGATTTGTGCCAGCTTCCTCCCCCAAAATTTGGCGCGACCGTTCATTAAGGATAGCCAACACTTCGGCATCCGCATCCGCGCGGTGCCCTTCAGTTTGGCACCCAAGCCAAGTGGTTAACCCAAAAATTCCAATTGGAAAAAGGCTTTTCATCCCTCGAGTAGGCACGTTGGACGCAAGGTTCATGGGTTTAATCAAAATTTTATCATGCATGCCGCAAGGCATCAATCGGATCCAGCAAGGCCGCCCGGCGCGCCGGATAAAGACCAAACACCAGCCCTACCATCACCGAGAGTCCAAAGGCCACCAGCACGGACCATTCGGTCACAATCGTGGTGGTGTGCAGCAGATGATGCCGCACCCATGCAAATCCCCAACCGCCGACCACGCCAATACCGCCACCTAAGAGGCAAAGGATTAATGTCTCCACCAAAAATTGGATGGTAATGTCACCCCGCGTGGCACCCATCGCGCGCCGCACGCCGATCTCCTGTGTGCGCTCGGTCACGGTGGCAAGCATGATGTTCATGATGCCAATGCCCCCAACCAGCAACGAGATACAAGCAATGTACATCAGCAGCCGTGTGTCGCGCGCCTTTTGTTTTTGCAATGCCTTTAGTTCTCGAATCGGCACGATGATCTCAAAATCCCGTTCATCGCGCCCTGCATTAAGAGCTTCACTTAAGAGGGGTAATGAAGGCATGACGCGATCCACAGAATCGAACTCCACGCGGATTTCCGATAACTCAACCGCTTCTAGCTTTAAATGCCCCACACTCCGATCCACATTTTTCTCACCGTATAATGCCTTGAAACTAGACAGTGGGATGTACACGTTGGCGGCAATCGTTTGCCCCACAGAATCTGGCAACTGCGCCAATTTTTCGATCGAGGCCCGTTCCTGCAACACGCCTTTCACCTGAAATACCTGTGAGGATTCGTAACCACTCACCACAATGCGTTCCATTAATGGGTTGTGTCCCGCAAATAAGCGCTGCGCCAGCTCCAGTGAGATTACACAAGAGGACACCTTGCTGTTCTCTTCTGCCTCATTCAGGAATTGCCCGGCCACCAGCTGAGCTTGAGTAAACTCCGGGTAATAAGGATAAGTGCCAATCAACTGACACCCAATCTCGCGAGGGCCATGTATCGCCGTCATACGCTTAGTCATCAGTGGCAACACCCGCGTAACACCCGGCACCGTATCTTTAATACGTGAAGCATCCGTGCGTTTCAGGCCATAGATAGCCATCCAACGGCGAAAGAAACTTTCCCAATCACCCTGCATCTGCTCGCGCATAGATGGCGGCTTTATGCTGCGAATGATAACATTCCGAGCGCCTAGACTTTTAATCTCCTCCTGAGCATCGTGGCTAGCTCCTTCACCGATCGCAACAAGGGTAATTACCGCCCAGACCCCAATCACCATACCGAGCATCGTAAGTGCCGTCCGCAATTTATGGAGTCGCAGGCTTTTGATGCCTACGCCAATAATTCGGATGAATGATATGCCCTGCATAATTATGCATGCCGTAAGGCTTCAATTGGATCAAGTAGCGCCGCCCGGCGCGCCGGATAAAGTCCGAACACCAACCCAACGGTCACCGACAGCCCAAAGGCTGCCAACACGGACCATTCAGTCACGATCGTAGTGGTGTGCAACAGATGATGACGTACCCATGCAAATCCCCAACCGCCGCACACTCCGATACTGCCGCCCAGCAGGCACAGAATCAGGGTTTCGATCAAAAACTGTACGGTGATGTCCCTCTGTGTAGCTCCCATCGCGCGGCGTACTCCGATCTCCTGCGTGCGCTCGGTTACCGTTGCGAGCATGATGTTCATAATGCCAATGCCTCCCACGAGCAATGAGATGCACGCGATATACATTAGCATGCGCGTGTCGCGCGCTTTCTGGGCCTTGAGTGCGTTCAGCTCGTTGATGGGTACTTGAATCTCATAATCCACATTGCCGCGCCGGGTTTTATCAAGCGCCTCGCGCAACAACGGCAGTGCCTCCATCACTTCTTCCGCTGAACCAAACTCCACACGTATCTCCGATAGCTCCACGCGTTCGACGGATAAACTACCCACACTGCGGTCGATGTTTTTAATGCCGAACAACGCCTTAAACGTGGAAAGTGGGATGAACACATTTGCGGAGATCGTGCGGCCAAGCACGTCCTTTTGCTGCGGCAGCTTGGCGCCCTCCACCCGTTCCTGAATAATGCCTTTCACCCGGAACACCTGAGCGGACTCAAAACCGCGGATCACCACTTTTTCCATCAATGGATTATGACCGGCAAAAAGTTTCTCCGCCAATTCCAGCGTGAGTACGCAAGAGTTTTCCTTTCGAGCCTCCTCAATCTCATTGAGGAAAGTGCCCGCTACCATTTTACTCTGGGTGAATTCTGGATAATACGGATACGTTCCAATCAACTGGCAATCCACATCTCGTTTACCGTGAATAATGTTTTTGCGTTGGGTAAGCACAGGCAACACTTTGATCACGCCAGGTACCGTTTTGGATATTCGCGATGCATCAGAGTTCTTGAGGCCATAAATTGTTTCCCATTCCATGTCTCTACCCTGCAGTTGCACCTTGTCTGACATCGGTTTCACACTACGGATGATAACGTTTTGAGCTCCCAGTGCTTTGATGGCTTCCTGCGCGTCGTGACTTGCCCCTTCACCTATAGCGACTAGCACGATGACTGCCCATACTCCGATGATCATACCCAGCATGGTGAGCCCGCTGCGCAGTTTATGCAGGCGAAGGCTTTTAAAGCCTACCTGTACAATCTGGATAAGAGACGAGCCACGCATGCCAGGGAAGCGAACTACTTGGCGACTGCCTTCGCAGCGCCTTTGCGGATGTCTTGGTCCACCAACCCATCCTTGAGGTGAATGACGCGCTCAGCGCGCTCGGCCACAGCATCATCGTGGGTCACGATCACCAGTGTGCGGCCTTCACCATGAAGTTCATCGAGGATATCCAGAATCTCCTGCTCGGTGGAGGAATCCAAATTGCCGGTTGGCTCGTCAGCCAACAGCATGAGAGGCTCATTGACTAGGGACCGCGCCACGGCCACCCGTTGCTGCTGCCCGCCGGAAAGCTGCATGGGCCGATGGTCTAATCGGTCGGCCAGCCCCACTTTTTCCGCCAACTTCACGCAGTGGTCATAGTGGTCACTTATGTCTTTACCTTGGTAAAAAAGCGGCACGTGAATGTTTTCCACCACGTTCAACTGCTGGATTAAATTGTAGGACTGAAAGATGAATCCAATTCTTGAACCACGCACGCCGGATAACTCCTTGTCATCCATGTGTGCCACATCGTCATCACCAAGAATATAGGCTCCGCTGGAAGGGCGATCAAGGCAACCTAGAATGTTGAGCAAGGTAGATTTACCGGAGCCCGAGGGGCCCATAATCGCAGTATAAGATCCCTCTTCTATATCGAAATTTAGACCTTTCAGAGCCTGCACCTTAAATGCCCCTAAGTCGTAAACTTTCTTAAGGTCCTTAATTTGAATGATGCTGTGCTTAGCCATTTTCTCTTACTCGGAATTCTTATCCTCATCCTCTGTCTTGGCATTTTCTTCGGTAGCCTCCCCATTGGTTTCGGATCCTTCCGCCGAAACCTTTTTTTCGGCCTTAGCGACGACTTCTTTAGTGCCTTCATCCTTTGCGGATACGTCAGTCGCTCCGTCAGCCTTTCCGGTTTCCTCCAATTCGAGAAGTTTAGAGGGAATCTTTTCAAAATCGATTTCACCTTTGCCCATCACGGCTTCCTCGAGATTTAAGTTTTCTGCTTCAGTCAACGGAGATAAGTGCACCAACTCATTTTCCCGCAAGCCTCGGCCGGGATCATTCTCAGGCTTGACCGCAATAAAATTCTCATCGCTGTACTCAATCGTTACAGGACGCCAAGTGTGCTGGCCGGTATCGGGGTCTAAAACCCAACAACCAGTTTGTGGGGTGTCTTCTGTGATCATACGCGTGGTCACGCATTGGTTGGGCACCTTAATCCGCTGATTTTCCCCCTCAAGGTTGATCACCAACATTTCAACCGTGACGGCCATGCCTTCCGAAACAGAATCTGGAAAACTACTGCTATCGATACTCACTTCTGCCTTGAAGTAGGATTTTTCGGTATGACCACGGCGATTGGTATCCACCGTAGCACTTAAGAAGGAGAGTGTGCCGGGCAGTTTTACATCCTCAACCTCCACGTATACGCGCATGCCCACACGGAGTTGTTTGCGTTTGGCCTGCGGCACGCTTAGATCCACCTTCAGCGAACTTGTCCGGGGTAACTTGATAAGATTTTGGCCCTTATATACCTTGGAACCTTCCATGATAGGTTCTCCACGTTTCCACCGGTCTGACCAATACAAGACGGTGCCATCCTGAGGCGCGTAAATTTTGGTATTGGCCATTTGTTCATTGAGATCGACGAGTTTTTCCTTTTCCAACTCGAGGGTCCTTTCATTAGTCAACACATTCGAAAGAGCATCACGCATATTAGCCGCATTCAGAACTTTTTGCTTTTCGATTTGAACACGAGCTTCATCAACTGTCAGTTCTTTCACGCTCAACAAAGAAACTTGGTCATACTTTATGTAAGCCTCCAATTCGGCTTTAAGAACTTTGATTTGGTGCAAAGCCTTGTCTCTTGAGGATTCTTGACGAAGCACTTCGAGATCGGAAACAAAACCCAACTCTTTTAGCTTTGTGTACGCCGTAAGGTTTTTTTCAGCCAACTCCACATCAGTCTCGAGATTGGCAATCGCTCCACGGGTTTTAACAATCTCATTTGAAATGGTGTTATTCTTAAGTTTATCTAAGTTCATCAGAGCGTTGGTGTAATTGTTCTCAGCCATTTTTTGGGCGAGTTCCGAGGAAAGTTTAAGTGTTTCCACGTTACCCTGAGAACGGAGCAATAAATTTTCAGCGCGTTGAACAGCGATCTCTTGGGAATTAATGCGTTCCTTGAAGCTGAGTGGATCTAATTCTACAAGAAGGTCCCCGGGGATCTGGATTTCGGTCCCAACTGTGAGATTCGCCCAATCCAGCTCTAGCTCTTCATTTAATCTCTTAATGTTAAGCTCTGCCTTTTTGTGCGTCAGGGCTATAGATTCTAAGGTGTCGCCTTCAGTTATTGAGTAAGGAGTCGGTCCTTTTACTTGAACACCCTCTTCAACAATGGTTTCAATGGTAGTCTGACCTTCCAGCTGAGTCTTCAAAACCTCCACGTCCGTTGACACCAACTGACCTGTAAGCTTTACCGTCACAAGAAAATCAGATTTCTTGGCCACATAGTATTGCTCTTTTCGGGTTTTCTCTTCTTCCTTAGTGAGCAAGTGTTTACCACCGAAAAGGCCACCACCAAGAATTCCCGCAGCTACCAGGCCCGCCAGTAATTTCCCAAATGCAAAACCACCGTAGGCATTCCTTTGAGAAGGGGGAAGTTGATTTGTTTTTTCAGAATCGAGTTTATTATTCTCTTTCATTTTACTCTCCCAAAATGATGTTGGGCGGCACGACATCCTCACTAGCGCCGACAGCATTTCCTCCTAAGAGGACGGCGGATGCCGGGTCGGTTTTTAGCCAAAATGTTTCCTGTGTAGTATCCAGCGATCCCACGTCTTTTAGGAGTTTCAGCCGTGTCTTATGGTAATCTACCATGGCTCGGGACAGGGCCTGCTGGGCTGCCAATAATCCGTCCTGAGCCGTGATGATATCACGCGTACGAACCCCGGCAAACCCCAACCGCAAACGCTCGCGGGTGGCCAATAGCTCTTCCTCAGCATTTTTTAACGCATCCAATTGGGTGGAATAATTCTGCCGTTGCCGCTCCAAATTTCGAACATCAGCCCGGATACCATCGCGTAACTTATCCAACTGCGTGGCCAGCGTGCGGACTTGCCTCTCAAAATTGATCAGGCTAGTACGGTAGGCATTTCGTTCAGTGAGCTGATCCAGAGGCAGATTCAGTTTCACCTTGGCCGTCGCCGAAAAATCCTCAGGCTGAAACGAAGAATAAAACTCGTCTTTTAACGACGCATCGGCAATCAGCGATAGGCTCGGCAATAAATCCTGGCGTGCCACTTTGACCTTGCGTTTCGAATCTTCAAAGCGATCGATCACATTCAAAAAATCCAACCGGTTGGTGATGGCCAAATAATACCCCACCTCATCACTCACAGCCACCGGGGGCAGACCAATCTCATCCAGCTGCTCCAGCACGTTGAAATCTAGCCGAAGATCAGTGCCCAGCGGCAACGAGAGTTTTTGCTTAAAGTCATCCAACGCATTCTGGAAGGCGTTGGTTGCGCTAATGTAGCTAATCTTGGCCGTGTACACACTCTGCTGCGCCTGCTTAGCGTTAAACTCCGCCTGCAACCCTCCGCCCACACGGGCGTTGACTTCCGTTTGAAAAAACAACCGGTTGGTATAGTTGTTGTAGGAAAGGCGCATGCTGTCGCCCTGCTGCAGAAGATCGAGGTAATCATTCACCACCTCCAACGCAAAGGTCTTCTGGTAATGACTAAAATCACGCACCTCATACACCAAATCGCGTTCAGCCTGCGTGAGCACTTCGGTGGCAATATCCGCACCAGCTCCGCGCAGCAACGGCTGGGTTAGGTTTAAAGTGAGAGAAGGCACCTTCGGTTTGCCGTCAAAATATAAAACCAAATCGTTCGCTAGCGAAGCGGTCAACGTGCCGCCGGTTTTCATCAACTTACTCAAGGTCACGCTCGCGTCTGACGAGCCATCCAAGCCCTTGTCCTTGCCACGGGTCACGCCAAGATCCGTTTCCGCCTTGGTAAACTTCAGCGCAAATCGATGCCGAGTTCCTGTCAGCGATAGGGCGGACAAATAAAGTTTCTCACGGTTGAATTGATACGTGCGATTACCTTGCACGGCCAACTCCAATGCATCGGGTAACGTAAGCACACGATTAGTGTGCCTTGAAAATCGATCGAGGATTATCGACGTACCATTCACGTCAGTCGGCTTGCGTGTGGCAAATTTCGTCTCCATCGGTGCCGATGAGCCCAGCACCTCCTCCTGACGTTGCTTGAGAATATCGAACACCTCCTCATCCGCCGCCCGGCGGTATTTGGCTGCCTCACAGCCCAACCAGAAAACGATAGCCACGGCCATCATCCCGGCTGAACCCCAGAATCTGATCCTTTCCTCCTTCAAGCGTTGCCTATGAACAGCAATTCAGGGGCCAAAGTTACGCAAAATCAACTCGTTTTGCGAAAAGGCTTCAACTTGGAGACTTATTCACAAAAACGGGGAGTTACACACATAAGGTACCATTTTTTATTTTTTAAGGTATTGTGCCCGCCGTTTTCGCCACCATTCTGATTTCTTGAAGGTATGAGAAGTAATAATTGGCGGCTTACCTAGGAATTATTATAAAGTTTCTTTGGAGGCATAACACCCATATGGCCAAACGATTTGGAAAATATTTGCTCCACGAATGTGTGACGCAAGGCGGTATCACCGAGATCTGGATGGCAACCGACGAATTCGAAAACGTCGTCGCCGTGCGAAAGCTCCGTGGTAGCGGTCTCTCCAGCTCCAGCGCGCCCAAGATGTTCAAGGCCGGCCTCAAGGTGCACCGCAAACTCTCGCCGCACCCCAACATCATCCGCTACATCAATGAAGGAAAGACCAACGGCACGCCCTACATGGTGTTGGAATACATTCAAGGCGCCGACCTCAAGGCCCTCATGTCCCGCGAACACGACATGATTGATAATGTGGCCGATGTGCTCGTACAAATGGCCGATGGCCTCGAACACCTGCATGACCGCGGCTGGATGCATCTCGATTACAAACCGGAAAACATCATGGTCTCACTCAACAGCCACGTGAGCCTGATCGATTTCGATACCGCCCAGAAAATCCCCCGCAAACCCAAAAAATACCCCAAGGTCACCGGCACGCCGGCCTACATGCCTCCCGAGCAACTCAAAGGGGAGGCCATGGATCAACGGGCTGACATCTACGCATGGGGCGTGACCGCCTACGAACTCCTCACCCAACTACGGCCCTTCGGCGGACGTACCCCCGAGGAAACCCGACGCAATCATTTGGATGAATCCTATTTCGTGAAGCCCGTCCACCAGCACAATCCGCAAGTGCCCATTGCCCTGAGCCAGCTGATCCAACGCTGCTTCGCATACCAACCCGAAGCACGCTTCCCCAGCATGACCATACTCAACGCCCAACTCCACAACGTGCTGGGCGTCCAACACCACCCGGTCGTCCCCACCAGCCTGGCTGTCGCTTAACTCGCCACCAACCCCTGTTTGCGGGCCATCTCTGCGAACACTCCATCGCGCTCCAGCAATCCTGCAAAGCCGCCCTCCTCTACCACGCGGCCTTCCTTGAGCACGATAATCTTATCCATTCCACGTAAGGTCGACAACCGATGGGCCACGCATACCACCGTGCGTCCCTCCTCCAGCCGGTCAATCGCACCCTGCACCTCCGACTCCGCTTTTGAATCCAGCGCTGCGGTTGCCTCATCCAAAATCAAAATTGGTGCCTGCCGCACAAAAGCCCGCGCAATCGCAATCCGCTGTCGTTGCCCGCCAGAAAGCCGAGAGCCTTGTTCCCCCAACCGCGTGTCATATCCCTCCGGCAACCCCTCAATAAACTCATGCGCATTCGCCGCCTTGGCGGCCGCCACGATCTCCTCCCGCGAAGCATCCAGCTTCCCGCACGCAATATTATCCGCCACCGTCTGATCAAAAATCACCACCTCCTGGCTCACCAGCGCCATCTGCCCGCGCAAACTCTCAAACGTCACCTCCCGAATATCCATCCCATCAATCGCCACCCTACCCTTAGTCGGGTCATAAAAACGCAGCAACAAACTCACCAGCGTACTCTTCCCTGCACCACTCTCCCCCACCACTCCCAACTTCATCCCCTTGGCCACCGCCAGATCAAACTCTCTCAACACCGCCTTATCCCCATAGGAGAATTCCACTCCCTCAAATTCCAATTGCCCCCGAAACGACTTTAACTCACTTGGGTTCTTCCTTTCCTGGACCGATGGCACCTGATCAAATACCTCCTGAAGGGTCCCCACGCCCACCGAAGCTTCCTGGTAATATTGGTTGATCTGTCCGAGCTTTTTGATTGGTTGGTACAACATAATCATCCCAGTCATGAACCCAACCAACTGTGGAACTGATTTGCCCGTGTAAAAAACGAACACGATTATAATCCCAGCCCCAGTCAAGCTCATGATTTCGATCGCCGGATTTTGCAAATGCCGAGCCTGCAGGCTTTTCATGCCGGCCCGGGCAAGTTTTTGGTAGATTGACTTAAAACGACCCGATTGAACCGATTCAAGACAGTAGGCCTTAATCGTTCTCATATTGGAATACACTTCCATCATCAAACTGTCCTGCTCTGCCCCTTTCTCATAAACTACTCTTGCCATCTCTCGTAGTTTCTTACCCACAATTACGATGGGAATTGCACTCAACGGCGTAAACAAAATTCCGAACAATGCTAGCTGCCAATCTAAAATAAAGAGGGCTATTACCAAGCTTACGATTGTAAAAGGCTCTTTGATTGCATCAGCAATCCCATAAGTCATACATTTGTGCAACGATCCAGCCCCACGGTTCACAACCATGGTGTGATCCCCAATTTGTTTTCTATGGAAATAATCCATAGACAAGGTTTGGAGTTTCCGATGCGCTTCGATCCGGATATCCCTGACGGTATACTCCCCTACCCAGCCAAGGAAATATATACTTGCGTACCCGATGCCTGCGCGGATCCCTACCAACAAAGGCAGGAAAAAAATCCCTCCTACAATTTGCTGATAGGTCAACTCTCTGCCTACTTGGGGCAACCACGAATCTAACTTACCCAGAATCGATTGATTCAATTTTTGGATCCTTGTGCCCCCAGCATTCTCCATAATATTGGATTGGTTCGCCACCTGAACTTCTGCCTTTGGCTCTTCAAGCCTTTCAAACAATGTTTTACTTCCCCACACGAACGAAGCGTTGAAAGCGCCAAAGCAAACCCCAAGAAAAATACCCAAGCTCAAACGAACCCAATACTGCCGAGCATAAGGCCAACCGAATTTTAATATTTTCCTTATGTTTTCCATACGTTTGCTTACTAACGGTTCTTCAGATTTAACTTGCGAAGGATTTCATATTTCTTGATGACTTCACTAGCTGTCAGGTAGGCAATCTTTAATCCGTGCCTGCCATCTAAAAAACCTCCCCTAATAAAATAACCTCTAACGAACCTGAATACCCCATGAGCCCAACCCTTGCCAAACCATGCAATGCGGCCCTCTTCATGTTGTGTTTCAGCCCATAACATCGCATATTTTCCAATTCGAGAACGGTGGTCAGATTCATCTTTAAATGAATAATGCTCCAAGTCACCGCTGAGTTCGATTGTTT
>CAJWMQ010000032.1 GCA_913042895.1 uncultured Verrucomicrobiales bacterium
GGCTGGGTCGAGTAGCGGGTTCCGTCGGGCTCAGCGCAGCGCAGCAGGAGGCCATGCGCAGCAGGCTGGAGGACCTCGGAGCCGAGGTGGTGGAGCACGCGTGGCCCGGGTACGCCGCCCAGAAGAACTGGGCCATCGACACCCTGCCGCTGGAGGCCGACTGGATCCTGATCGTCGACGCCGATGAGGTCATCACGCCCAGGTTGCGGGACGAACTGGTCGCGATCGCCGAACGTCCGGTGGACGCCGTGCCGGAGAACGGGTTCTACATCAACCGGCTCTTCTACTTCCTCGGCAAGCCGATCCGGCATTGCGGCTACTACCCGAGCTGGAATCTGCGGTTCTTCAAGCGGGGTCGGGGCCGCTACGAGGATCGAGCCGTGCACGAGCACCTGCTTGGGCAGCCCCAAACCGGCGGCCTTCAGCATGATGGGCCAGTAGACCGCATGGAATTTCAGGATGTCCTTACCGATCACATGGATGTCCGCTGGCCAGAGTTCGGCCTCTTCACCTCGACTGCGCGGAATGCTGAGATAATTGGTTAACGCATCAAACCACACATAGGTAACGTAATCCGGGTCGAAGGGCAGGGGAATACCCCATTCAAGACGTTCTTTGGGCCGACTAATGCAAAGGTCCTCGAGGGTTTCGTTTTTCAGAAAACCGAGCACCTCATTGCGGCGATAATCGGGCGCGACAAAATCCTGATTAGCCTCGATGTAATCAATGAGCCATTGCTGATGTTGACCGAGCTTGAAGTAATAATTCTTCTCGCGCAGTTCCTGCACCTCGCCATAGATGGGGTCAAACTCGCCATTCTCGTTGCGATCTTTCTCAGTCAGAAACGTTTCCTGTTTCGCGGAATAGAAGCCAACGTATTCGTCCTGATAAAACTCACCCTTGTCGTAAAGTTGCTGAAGCACCTCGGCCACCACCACCTTATGGCGGGCGTCCGTGGTGCGCACGAAGTCATTATTGGAGATGCCGAGCTTCTCTACGAACAATTGCCAATCCTGAGCCAGCCCATCGCAATACGTCTGTGCATCCTGTCCGGTGGCCTCTGCGGCTTGCTGAACTTTTTGACCATGCTCATCCAGGCCGGTCAGATAGAAGACCTCCTCGCCAAGACACCGGCGCGCGCGCGCGATCACGTCGGTGATCACCTTCTCATAGGCATGACCGAGATGCGGCTGGCCGTTGACATAATCGATGGCTGTCGTAATATAGAACTGTTTACTCAAGGGCGGTAAGTTGTAGCGAAGCACAGGCTGACAGGCAAGACGGCACTATTTTATCGCATTTTGGGCGGGGATTTGGCAGACAACGCGGATGCGTTTTTGGAGCTTTCTGCTCGCGATCTTTGGGGTGATGACCGTGCCGCTCACGGCGGAGGCACAGGATAAGCCCAAGAAACCGCGCAAGAAGAAGCCCGTTGTCCAGAAAACCAAATGGGACGAAATGGACATCGGGTCGTTTCAGGCCTATGGACTGGAAGGGCAACTGGCCGGCAAACAGTGGCGGCCCGCCCTTAAGGGCTTGAATATTGACCTCGGCCAAAATGCTGCGATTTGTTTCGACACCGAACGCCTACGCTTAGCCGCTGCCTGGACCGGCGGTTTCATCAAGCTCCCCACTGGCCGTGATGGATTGCAAGGCGTACCACAGATCATCGGAGACCTGTCGTTTCACACGCCCATGAGCCCCGGTTGGGCGGGATTGAAAAATGAATGGGGCGAGCCGAATCCGCCGGTCATCAACGGTGCGGATGTTTATTCGAAAGGTCCGCTCCCGCGTGAGTGGGCCAAATGGCGTGGACACTACACGCACGGTGATTCGGTAGTCCTCTCCTACACCGTGGGCGCCTCAGGCGTGCTCGAGTTACCCAGCTTTGCCGGTGGTATTTTCCAGCGCCAGTTTGAAATCACCCGCAGTCCGAGCAAAAGCCCCATGAGCCTACTCGCTTGCGAAGTGCCCGGCGCCTCGGGCTCGGTGGAGGGTAATGTGGCGTTACTGGAAAAGGACGGCCACATCACAGGAGCAGCCGTGTTGGGGTCCGGCGTGGAACTGAAAGCGGAAAACGGCCGCCTCGTTGCAACAGTCACGTCGCCGCTCCCGACGAACCAGTTTCACTTGGGAATCTGGAGCGGCCCCAAAGCAGACGTTGGCAAGCTGCATCAGTTTGCCAAACTGAAAATCAAATCGCGTGCCCTGAACGATCTCATCAAAGGCGGTCCAGCGAAATGGAACCAGCCCATGACCACACGTGGCCGCCTCGGGTTAATCCCCGGCCCGTATGTGGTGGATACCATCACCGTACCGGAAGACAACCCATGGAAATCCTGGATCCGTTGCAGTGGATTCGATTTCTTTGAAGATGGCGAGACCGCGGCAATGTGTTCAGTGACCGGCGACGTATGGATCGTGAGCGGCATTAATGAAGATCTAAAGAAACTTCAATGGCGCCGCTTTGCCACCGGCTTGTTCCAGCCGCTGGGCCTGAAGATCGTGAAGGGTAAGGTGTACGTGCTCGGCCGCGATCAGATCACTCGTCTACATGATCTGAACGCCGATGGGGAAGCGGACTTCTACGAAAATTTTAATAACGACATTTCGATCAGTAACCACTACCACGAATTTTGCCTTAACCTGTCCACGGACCCGGAAGGAAATTTTTATTTCATCAAGGGCGGCAACCTAAGCGCGGCCACGGTGCCGCATCACGGCTGCCTCGTTCGTGTGAATAGAGACGGCAGCAAACTGGAGATCGTCGCTACCGGCCATCGCGCGCCCAACGGCATGAGCGTCGGCCCGCAAGGCGAACTGACCAGCTCAGATAACGAAGGTAACTGGGTGCCGACATCCCGCGTGAATTACGTGAAGCCCGGCGGTTTTTACGGTCATGTCCACACTTCGCATCGCACCGAGCCGCCCAACGACTATGACAAGCCGCTCCTGTGGCTGCCGCATCAGGCCGATAATTCCAGCGGTGGACAGGTATGGGTCACCAGCGATCGCTGGGGCCCCTTCGGCGGCGATCTGCTGCACCTTTCCTACGGTAAGAGCAGCATGTTCAAGATTTTGAAGGAAGAGGTCGATGGCCAGTGGCAGGGCGGTGCGGTGCGGTTTCCGTTGCGGTTTGATTCCGGCGTCATGCGCGGACGCTTTAATCCGCATGATGGTCAACTCTACCTCGCCGGTTTGCGCGTCTGGCAATCCAACGGTGCGCGTTACGGCGCCTTTCACCGCGTGCGCTACACCGGCAAACCGGTTCACATGCCCACTGCGTTGAACGTGGAAAAGACCGGCATCCGCATCACCTTCACCAATCCACTGGATGCCACCACGGCGGTGGATGAACAAAACTGGGCCATTGATCAGTGGAATTATCAGTGGACACAGAATTACGGCTCTAAGATGTATTCGACTAAGGACCCCGCCAAGGTAGTGGGCGACAAACGCCAGGGTACCTTTGGTGGTGATCCATTGGCTATTCAGGGCATCAAGCTCTCCGATGATAAAAAATCGGTTTTCCTCGAGATCGAAAACCTAAAGCCGGTGATGCAGTCTCGCATCCGGTTCAATATCAAGGCCGCTGACAAATCTGTCGTCAAACAGGAGATTCTCCACACCATCAATCGCGTTCCCGCCAAGTGATGAGCGAAGCCCCTTCACGCACCAGCCGACAGATCCGGCAGGACTTTCTCGATTTCTTTGAGACCCGCCAGCACACCATCGTGCCCTCAGCCAGTCTCATGCCCGATGCGCCGAACCTGTTGTTTACCAACGCTGGCATGAACCAATTTGTGCCGATCTTTCTCGGCGAACAAAACAGTCCGTACACGCCGGGGCGCGCCGCCGACACGCAGAAGTGTATTCGCGCCGGCGGCAAACACAACGACCTCGAGGATGTGGGGATGGATACCTATCATCACACGTTTTTCGAGATGCTGGGCAACTGGTCCTTTAGTGATTATTTCAAAAAGGAATCCATCCAATGGGCCTGGGAACTGATCACTGGCACGTGGGGTTTCCCGAAAGAGCGCCTGTATGCCACGGTGTACAAACCGCGCGATGGCGATCCCGGTGAATTCGATCAGGAGGCGTACGATTATTGGGCGGAGATCTTCATGACCGCCGGCCTTGATCCCGCCGTGCATATCGTCAACGGCAACAAGAAGGATAACTTCTGGATGATGGGCGACACTGGCCCGTGCGGCCCTTGCAGCGAACTGCACATTGACCTCACACCCGAGGGAGATACCAAAGGCAGCCTCGTCAACGCCGACAGCGGCAAGTGCATAGAGATTTGGAATCTCGTTTTCATTCAATACAACGCCAACGAAGACGGCACCTTCGCGCCACTGGCCGCCAAGCATGTGGATACCGGTATGGGCTTCGAGCGCGTGGCCGCTATCATTCAGACCACGCAGAACTTCACCAACTTCTCCAAGCCGGTTTCCAATTACGATACGGACGTCTTCAGCCCCATTTTTACTGAACTCGAAAAGCTCAGCGGCAAACGATACGCCTCCACACTGCCGGACGGCGAACCGAACGAACAGGAACAGATCGACATCGCCTTTCGCGTGATCGGCGATCACATCCGCACGCTGAGCTTTTCTATTGCCGACGGCATTTTGCCAGGCAACAACGATCGCAACTACGTTCTACGCCGCATCCTTCGGCGCGCTGTGCGTTACGGACGCACGCTAGGTTTTCAAGAGCCTTTTTTCTACAAGCTCGTCGATGTGCTAGCCGATAGCATGGGCGAATTTTTCCCGGAACTCCATCAGCGCCGCGAGTTAGTGCAGAAGACCATCCGCACCGAGGAAGAGTCTTTCAACAAGACCCTCGACCGCGGCATCGAACTGTTCCGTGAAGAAGCCGATAGCCTAAGTAACGCCAAGGTACTCTCTGGTGAGTTCGCTTTCAAGTTGTACGACACCTACGGCTTCCCGCTCGACCTAACCGAACTCATGGCCCGCGAAGCCGGCCTGAGCGTGAATACCACTGGCTTCGAGACGCTAATGGAGCAGCAACGCGAACGAGCGCGTGCCGCTCAGAAGAAAGAGGTTATTAGCGTCTCCAGCTTCTCTTCCGATGCCCAAACTGAGTTTGTTGGATTCGACCAACTTACTGCCGACGCCACCGTGCTTGAGATTGTCGAAGAAAAGAATCGCACGAGCATCGTACTGGATCGTTCCCCGTTTTATGCCGAGATGGGTGGTCAAGTGGGCGACACCGGCACACTTACCATCGGAGATCAAACCTGGCAGATCACCGACACCCAAAAAGCCGGCGGCACGTTCCTCCATTTTGTAAAAGGCGACGGCACGCCGGAGCAGGGCGCCGCTGCCCAACTGACCGTAAACGCTATCCATCGCGCAGCAATCCAACGCCACCACACCGTCACGCACCTTTTCCACTGGGCTCTCCATCAAATTACCAGCCCCGATTCCTCGCAAAAAGGTTCCTATGTCGGCCCCGATAAGTTGACGTTTGATTTCAACAGTCAGGCACTGACCCCCCAACAGGTTGCTGACATTGAGTCGCTGGTCAACGAACGCATCCTTGAGAATAGCAACGTCAGCTGGAATGAGGTGCCTCACAACGAGATCACGGCGCGTGATGACATCATGCAATTTTTCGGCGACAAATATGGTGACGTTGTACGCGTCGTGCAAGTCGGCGGCGAAAGTGGCGCGCTCGATGGGTACTCCATGGAATTGTGCGGCGGCACGCACACGCGCGCCACAGGCGAGATTGGCCTTTTCCGAGTCACCACCGAATCTGCCATTGCCGCCGGCGTACGTCGCATAGAAGCCACCGCCGGCCTCATCGCAGCCGAACAAGCCCGCGCCGATGCCGATCGCATTAGCGCCCTGGCTGAACAACTTAATTCGCCAATCAAGGATATCGAAAAGAAAATCGAACAAGCTCTCGAGCAATCGAAGAAACTCGAGAAGCAACTAAAAGGCCTACAACAAAGCCAAGCCGCCAGTACTGCCAAGAAACTGGCCGCCCAAGCCGAAACCTCGGGTGCTGTGCCATTTATCGCTGCCAACCTGGGCTCAGTTGATGGCAATTTCGCCCAGGCTGTGACCGATTCCCTTAAGGGCCAGTTTGAAGGTGTGGTCGTTCTCGGCGCTGCTGGGAATGGTACTGTGGCGCTTGTGGCCAGTGTACCCGATTCATTGACCGACAAGGCGCAGGCCGGCCGCATTATCCAATCCATCGCCCCCATCGTTGGTGGAAAAGGCGGCGGCAAACCAACCCAAGCCCGTGGCGGCGGCAAAGACGCCACCAAACTCGACGAGGCACTTGCGGAAGTGCCTAAGATTTTAGCCAGATAACATGCCAACGAAGAAATCCAGCGCGAAGAAAGCTAAGAAGAAAAAGGTGGTCAGTAAATCGCCTTTTGATTCTGTGGAATCCGTGATCGCCGATATTCGACGGGGCAAGATGGTGATTGTGGTGGATGATGAAGACCGTGAAAATGAAGGCGACCTGATCATGGCCGCCGAACACACCACACCTAAGGCGATCAATTTCATGGCCAAGCATGGCCGCGGCCTCATCTGTGTGCCCACCACAGAAGATCGCCTGCGCCAACTCGGCATCGAGCGCATGGTGCCGCGCAATCAGGAAAGTTTCCAAACGGATTTCCAAGTTAGCGTTGATGCAGCCAAAGGCATCACCACCGGCATCAGCGCCAAGGACCGTGCCAAGACGATCCGAACCATGGCCGATCCCACCGCAGTACTGGATGACCTCGTGCAACCAGGGCATGTCTTTCCGTTGCGCGCCCGCCCCGGCGGCGTGCTCCAGCGCGCTGGCCATACTGAAGCGGCCGTGGACCTCACCAAGCTTGCCGAATGTCGCCCCATCGGTGTCATCTGTGAAATCATGGATGATTCCGGCAATATGGCCCGACTCCCCAAACTTAAGCGCTTTGCCAAGACTCATAAGCTCAAGATTTGTTCCATCGAGGAACTGATTAAATACCGCCGTAGCCGCGAAAAGCTGATCGAAAAAATTGAGGTAATCAATCTCCCCAGTGAGCACGGCGAATTTAAACTACACCTCTACCGGAGTGCGCTGGACGGCCAGAATCACATCGCGTTGGTTTGCGGAGACGTGGAAAACACGAAAAATGTCATGGTTCGTGTCCATAGCGAATGCCTTACCGGCGATGTGTTCGGGAGCCTACGCTGTGATTGCGGTCCGCAACTGGACGACGCCATGCGTCAGGTTGCTCAAGAAGGTGCTGGCGTGATTGTTTACATGCGCCAAGAGGGGAGAGGAATTGGGCTGGTTCCCAAGATTCATGCCTACAAATTACAGGAAGAAGGTATGGACACCGTGGAAGCTAACAAACAATTGGGATTCGCCATGGACCTTCGCGAATACGGTTTGGGCGCCCAAATTCTCGCTGACCTCGGTGTGCGCCGTATTCGATTGCTAACCAATAACCCCAGAAAGGTAGTGGGCCTTGACGGATATGGATTAGAGATTGTTGAGCAATTACCGATCAAGATTGCGCCGAACAAGCACAATCAAAAGTACCTCAGCACCAAACGTAAGAAAATGGGTCACAGAATCTAACTATGCTGCAAAAGACAACCCGCAAAAACACTCCGCAAAAGGCCGCGCGCATTGCAATCGTGGCTTCGGCATACAATGCAGAGTATGTTGATAGCATGATCGAGGCAGCACTTAAGACTCTGGCGGGGAGTGGATTGGATGATGTGGAGCTAATCCGCGTACCCGGCGCTTTTGAAATTCCCGTTATTGCAGCTAAACTGGCCCGGCGCAAACGCCTCCGACCAGATGCGGTCCTCTGCCTGGGCGTAATTCTTCGCGGTAAAACCACTCACGCCGAACACATCGGCTATTCTGTCACCCAATCCCTCGCACACATCGCCATCGAAACGGCTGTCCCCATGGTCCACGAGGTTTTACTACTGGAGAACAAAGCACAGGCCAAATCGCGGTGTATTTCACCGGAAACCAATCGGGGTTCCGAAGCAGCGCACACGGCATTAATTATGTCAGGATTGATGGCAGAAATTTCTTAAGCCCCTTTTTCAATCAATTTCCCGCCTTTATTTCCCGCCTTTATTAGATTGTGAATTTTTTCACAAATGACTTGCCGCAAGCCTCATTTAAGTGATAAATTCTGTTTGTAGGGAGTGACGGCGGCGTCTTTCTTAGGGTTCACCCTAAAAGCGGGGTGTATCCTTTTGTTTATATCCAAATGTCGGGAAACGCACATAACCCTTGGCTGCATCGATTTGCGGTGTTCGCGGTCGCGTGCACGTTTGTTTTGATCACCATGGGCGGCTTAGTCACCAGCCGAGAGGCTGGATTAACCGTACCGGATTGGCCGACCAGCTTCGGTTATAACATGTTCCTGCTGCCGCTCGATCAATGGCTGGATAAGTCCGGAATTTTCGAGGAGCACGCCCATCGCCTCATGGCCTCGCTTGTAGGCCTGCTTACAGCCGTCATTGTGATTTGGATGTGGGCGCGCGAATCTGTTGCCCTCACGCGCACCATCGCCATTACCGGCGTCCTGCTCACACTCGGTTTAATGGGCGTCCGAACGCAGACTATGTTTGTGGTGATGGCGGTTGGAGCCTCCCTGATGGCAGCTTTTTCGGTCATTAAAATCATCAGTAATCGTTCAGCCCTGCGTTGGTGGGCGACATTGGCTTACAGCATGGTGATCGTGCAGGGCGTTCTCGGTGGATTACGCGTCACTCAGCTAGAGGATCAGATCGGTGTCCTGCACGGCACACTCGCGCAGATCTTCCTGATAGTGCTCACCTGCATTGCCTTGTTTATCAGCCGTTGGTGGAGGGAATCCAAGGCCGCCAAGACAGCTGAAAGCCTCGTGCCACGGGTGGTGCGATCCCATTTCTTTTACGCCACGCTCCTGATTTTTCTGCAATTGATTCTCGGCGCCACCATGCGCCACCAACATGCTGGATTACCGGTGTGGGATTTTCCAAGAGCCCATGGCCAGTGGTGGCCTTCCACAGAGGAGAACATGCTGGCCAAATACAATGCTGACCGTTCTGCCCTTCAAAGCCAGCTTCACTCGAACAAGCAAACTTTGGATGCCGCTGGTAATCCTACTGTATTTCTGACTACAGGTAAGGATATTCAGGCGACCCATATTTCACTGCACATGTTTCATCGAGTCATGGCCCTGTTGATACTTGGCTTGGTTCTGGGGACAGCCATTCTGACGCATCGCAAGCTGGGAGGAAGACATATATTAAGTAAACTTTCACTGCTGTGGCTTGGCCTTGTGCTCGTGCAGGCAACACTTGGCATATTAACCGTGCTGAAATACAAGCCCGCTGACATCGCAACGCTCCATGTATTGGTTGGCGCCGTCACGTTACTGACGGGTGCCATGAGTACGGTGATTAGCCGATCACGCGAGCTGCCCACCTGCCTTAAGACCACGGAAGAAAGATCTAACGACATGGCCCAAATGGAGCCCGCCGGCCAATGAAGCACGAAGCTGCCATCCAAGAACCGAAACAGGACTTACGTTCCCAGTTTGCCCTGTGGTCGGAATTGGTCAAGCTGCGGCTCACCACGATGGTATTGATCACTACGGCGATGGGATTTTACCTCGCCTCGGTCAATGGATTTGACTGGGCCCTACTACTGCACGCGTTGTTCGGCACCGGCATCCTGGCTGGGGGCGCAGCGGCTTTGAACGAATATCTGGAAAAAGATTTTGACGCCAAAATGCCGCGCACGGCAAACCGACCAATTGTGACCGGCGCCATCAGTCCGGAACGTGCCTTGCTCGCAGGCGGCGCGATGGCGGCCATTGGTTTGGTGTATCTCGCCTACAAAGTGAACCTGATCACCAGTGTGGTGGGCGCAGTAACCTTGATTTCCTACGTGGCTGTGTACACCCCGCTAAAGCGGGTGACCACGCTCAATACGTTGATCGGCGCCATCCCGGGCGCCCTGCCGCCGTTGATGGGTTGGACGGCCGCCACTGGCAGCACAGGCACTATTGCAACGGAAGGCTGGTCGCTGGTGGCGATTCTGTTTTTTTGGCAGCTGCCGCACTTCCTAGCCATCGCTTGGATTTACCGTGAAGATTATGAGGAGGCTGGCTTCCGGATGATTTCCGAAGGAGAGCAGGGCGCTTCCAATACTGGCAAATCCGCGGTGCTGTACTGCATAGCCCTCATCCCAGCGGCAATATCACCCACTTTAATGGGAATATCTGGCACTATCTACTGCGTGGGCGCGGTAGTGTTGAGCCTCTATTTCGTAGTGCTCAGCTGGAAATTTTCGCGGCAAATGACATTGGAATCGGCCCGCCGCTTGTTTTACTATTCGCTCCTTTATCTACCTCTACTACTGGGGTTGATGATTTGGGATCGAGCCGCCTAGAAATAATTAGCAATGGAAACCACTACCCAACCGGATGTAGCGCACGAAGATCATCATGAAAGCCTTGATGATCACGGCCACGACAACCAGCATTTTCTTACCAAGTACGTTTTCTCATGTGACCACAAGGTGATCGGCATTCAGTACGGCGTTACCTCACTGATTTTTTTACTGGTGGGCTTTCTGCTTATTATGGCCATGCGCTGGCAAATCGCCAAACCCGGCGAACCGCTCCCCATTATGGGCGCCGTGCTCGAGCACGTATACGCGCATAACAACGCCGGGGAACCGGTCTTTAAGGGCGGCGTCATGTCATCCGATGCCTATAACCAGTTTGGCGCGATGCACGGCACAATCATGGTGTTCCTCGCAGTGGTTCCCTTGGGCTTTGCAGCATTCGGAAACTACGTCGTTCCACTTCAGATAGGAGCGCCAGATATGTGTTTCCCGAGAATTAACATGGCCAGTTATTGGAGCTTCTTCCTCGGCTGCGTGGTAATGACGGTGAGTTTCTTCATTCCTGGTGGAGCTGCTCAGGCCGGTTGGACGTCATATTCACCTTTGGCGTCTGTAATCCCAACCGATGGTCAGTCATTTTGGCTCATTGGCATGATTCTGTTGATCACCTCGTCACTGCTTGGTGCGGTTAACTTTATCGCAACCATCATCCAGCTGCGCGCACCAGGTATGACGTGGTTCCGTATGCCATTTTTTGTGTGGGCACAGTTCATCACTGCCTTCCTTCTTCTCCTGGCTTTCCCACCGCTGGAAGCGGCCGGTATCATGCAGTTAATGGATCGCGTGGCTGATACCAGTTTCTTCCTGCCTTCGGGCGTGTTTGATACCGGCTCAACTCCGATGGCCGTTTCAGGTGGCGGAAGCCCTTTGCTATGGCAACACCTATTTTGGTTCTTGGGCCACCCTGAGGTTTATGTGCTCATTCTACCGGCGATCGGTATGGTGGCAGAGATTCTCTGTAACAACGCCCGGCGCCCCCTATGGGGTTACAAGGTGATGGTGGCAGCGGTGTTCGTACTGGGCTTCTTGTCCTTTATTGTATGGGCGCACCACATGTATCTCACCGGTATGAGCGCAAAGGTGGCCACGTTCTTCCAGACAACCACCATGATCATATCTATCCCATCGGTGATCCTCCTCACCTGCCTATTTATGACGCTGTGGAAAGGATCAATCCGATTTAACCCGGCCTCCATGTTCGCTCTAGCATTCCTGCCGATGTTTGGCATTGGAGGCCTCACGGGCTTGCCGTTGGGCTTCAGCTTCACAGACCTTCATTTGCATGATTCGTACTACGTGATTGCTCACTTCCACTACGTGGTCGCACCCGGGACGATCTTCGCCATGTTTGCGGGCATCTATTTCTGGTTCCCAAAAATGACTGGCCGCAAAATGAATGAGTACTGGGGCAAGGTGCATTTTTGGGGTTCTTTGATATTCATGAATATCATCTTTTTCCCGATGTTCTTACAGGGTTTTGCCGGATTGAGTCGCCGCATGAGCGACGGAGGCGCCACCTATTCGCTAGTGCAAAACCCAGATATCACATCCGGCGCCTTATCGGAATTGATCATTCGCCTTAATGAATACATCACACTGGGTGCATTTGGGATGCTTCTAATACAAGTCGTTTTCATCGTAAATTTCTTTCACAGTATTCGTAACGGCGAAAAGGTGGAGAACGATAACCCAATGGAAGCCACCACATTGGATTGGCAAACACCCACACCGCCGCCACATGGGAACTTTACAAAGGAACCCGAAGTTCACGGAGAACCTTATGCTTACAGTGTCCCGGGGGCAGAAAAGGATTACATTCCACAAACGGACCCAAATCGGCCAAAAACTGCGTAATATACCGACAAATGGAAATTCCTTACAATTCAACTGCACGCCCCGATACCGGTCTTTACAACGGCAAAGTGGGAGTCTGGTTGTTCCTCGCTTCTGAAGTTATGCTTTTTGGAGCGCTTTTTTCTGCTTACGTCCTATTAAGAGTCGGCGCAGAACCCGGCAACTGGAGTATGGGGCTCATGAGTAAAGAGGTTGGCGCCTTTAACACGCTCATCTTAATCGCCTCCTCAGCAACAGTCGTTCTCGCTTGGGTTTCCCTAAAACTAAAGGATTGGAACGGTTACCGAAAATGGAAAATCGCGACCGTCATTTTTGCAAGTATGTTTTTAACGGTCAAATGGGGATATGAATGGCCTGCCAAATTCACACATTATGATGTTACTTTCGTAGATGACGAGGCTGCCGAAACCGTATTTGCCAATGTGTTTGGCCAAGATTCCTACAACGAAGAATGCCGGGAAAAGCACAAGGAAATTTGGAGTGCTCGTTACAACATTGACGGGAAGGTCTGGGACAGTGGCAGCGTTGACACCAAAGATAAACCCTTAGACGGCCACATTGTAGGCTACTACACCGAAAACGAAAACGGGGACCGAGAACACCACAAAGTTGGAAAATCCTTTGGCGTTTATTTTTGGAGCCACGCATTTGCTTGGCGACACGATAAGAGGAACGATGGGCGTACAACCGGAGCAAAACGTGATACTTTCCGCGAAAAAGGTGTCGTCGCTGTGGAAATTGAACCAGCCCATGGAACATGGGATAAACATACCGAAAAGCATGCCTCAGTTACGGACCGACGCTACGCCAAGGCCGACGACGGTCAAGCCACTGATGCCGACGGGCACGGCGCCCACACCATTACGGTCGAAACCTCACAGATCAGCCGTGTAAGCAGTTATGAGCCGGCCCACAGCACATTTTTCGCGGTATATTACACGTTAACCGGTCTCCACGCGCTACACGTTTTTGGCGGCATTCTGGTAATGATCTATCACTTGATGCCAATTAGCCGACGCATATACGAGTCTGATCCTGAGCGTTTTACAAATCGAATCGAAATCATTGGTCTATTCTGGCACTTTGTAGATTTGGTCTGGATTTTCTTGTTCCCAATCCTTTATTTATTCTAATCGGCTTATGGCAGACGAACACAACGCAGAATGGTACGAGAATACGTTCAAACGAATGATTTACTGGGTTGGTGGAATACTGATAGCCGGCACAGCGATTACTTACGTAATTGATAAATGGGGAGTTGCTGAAAAATATGGATTACTCACAGCGGTCATCTTCGGGCTGACAGTAGCCACCATTAAAGCCGCAACCGTAATTGTGATTTTCATGCACTTAAAATGGGATTGGAAATTCAAAACGATCAGTTTAACTCTAATATCCACAGTGCTTTTCTTCATAGGCATGATGTGGTTAACTGTAGGTAGTGAAGTAAAGACCTACGAATCAAATGACGGTAAACCCGGGAATAAGGATAATACTTGGAAACACGGAGAGCACGCGGTTGGGATAAATAAACCGGGTGACGTAGAAAAACCTGAAGAATAAGCATGTCACTTAAAGCATTTCACATTGTCTTCGTTGTTGCCTCCATATTACTCGGCTTAGGGGTAGGGGCGTGGGGCGTTATTGAATTCCGTGCTAAAGGCGAATTGGGTGCCCTGATTATGGGAATTATTTTTCTGATAATGGGTATCATTCTGATGATATACGGACGCCGAATGCTAAAAAAGACTAAGCACATCGGCTATCTAACTGTTGCTGGATTATTTTTCACCCAACAAAACGCTGCCGCCTGCGCTACATGCTATGGTGAATCTGATTCTCCAATGGCTGAAGGGATGAATGCAGGCATCTTTGTATTATTGATTGTGGTAATGGGCATGTTATCTGGCCTAGGAGCGTTTTTTATCTTCTTAGCCCGTCGCGCCAAAGCAGCGGCCTCAAGTGAAAAAATCCTGAAAAATCCTGATCTCATTGGAATAAAAGAAATCGATCTCTCAAAGCCATCCAGAGAGCCAAAACAAATTTTTTAGGCAAACATGAAGAGTAAAGGGATTTTTTACAGCTTTGCCGCTATCCTCGGAGTCGTGGCGGCTGTTGTTCTCGTGAATCTAATGAAGGTCGATGGCCCCGTTGGTCCAGACGGACAGAAGACCAAAGAGTTTAAGATGTTGGATAGTACGGTGGAGAACGTAATGCTCAACGTGTTCAAGTCACCTGCCCCTGTTAGTGATCACGGCAAGAACGTTGATCGGATGATCGTTTTTGTTCACATATTAATGGCAATATTATTCGTTGGTTGGTCACTTTACTTTTTAGCGACACTTATTAAATTCAACTCTAAAACAAACCCAAAAGCCGATTATTATGGTGTTCGATCAAAGGTCGGCACTACGGTTGCTGAGTATGGCGTAATTCTAGTAGAAGTTGTGCTCATCACATGCTTCGCCGTTCCACTATGGGCTGATGTAGTCAACGAGGAGCAGATGGAAAAAATCAAAGCGGCATCAAAAGAGGGTAAAGGCAAAGGCCTCGAACTCCACATCTTAGCCAAACAATATGACTGGAACGCACGTTACGCGGGTAATGATGGACGCTTTGAAGAACAGGCATTGAGATTTGCAAATAAGGTAGACAATCCTTTTGGAATAGACCCGGAAAAGGCTGATGTCGATGACGTCATCATCACCACAGCACGCAGTAAAGATAATGCTATCGTGGTTCCGTGGGATCGGCCCGTTGCACTAAAAATGACTTCAATGGATGTGATCCATTCCTTTAAAGTGTTACCACTTCGAGTATGTAAAGACTGCATCCCTGGGCTGCAGTTACCCATACACTTCAAAGTGAATCCTGATTTGCTTAATGACAAAAATGGCAAGCCCGCTAACAAGGAAGATGACGAGCATTTATTTCTCATCACCTGCGCCCAACTTTGCGGAGATGGTCATGGTTACATGAACGGATACCTAAAAGTGGTTCACCCAAATAAATTCGACGATTGGCTAGAAACAAAAAGTCGCGCAGAGCTAGAAAAAAGAAAGGCAGTCAAAATTAAACCTGACTTGGCAGCGAATACCAGCTCTGCCAAATGAGCCGTCAGCGGCTGCTTAAGGCCGACACATTGAACTCAAATTTCAAAGACTTCGTCCAATGGTCATTATTCGGCTTTCTGGCTGCACTCATAGCTATTTTTATCTATGGACGTAAAAATAAAAAAGAGCGGGCACCCTCAAATCAGCCCATAATTAAGTCCCTTTCCATGGACTCAGAGTCTGAACTGCAAGTTATCAGTCAGGTTCAACATTTTACTTTAACTAACCAAATAGGTGAAACATTCACCCTTGATGAATTGGGCGGCAAACCATGGCTTTCAAACATCATCTTCACACGCTGCCCCACGGTCTGTCCAAAAATTACCCAAACGATTGCTGACCTACTCCCGAAACTACCAGAATCACTTAACTTTGTTACACTAACTACGGACCCTGTCCATGACACCCCTGAGGTTTTAAAAAAATTCGCCCAGCTCAATCGTGCAGAAACAAATCGCTGGCATTTTCTGACTGGCGACAAGCCAACTTTGATGAGACTAGCCGTCGATGATTTGAAAATGGTTTCCCAACCGAAACCGAAAGCTCATCAGGAATCTCCAAATGATTTATTCATTCACAGTTCCCTGTTGATCCTTGTAGACAAAAATGGGCAGGTAAGGGCATCGTTTGAGTCGGATGCCCCGAATCTAGCTGATCAAATTAAAAAAGCGCTGACCCAATTGGCCCCATGAACGTCGACCAAATGCCAAGCATTAATGCCGCTCTTAACGGGTTAGCATCGGTTTTCTTATTGCTTGGATATTACTTCATCAAAAAAGACAATAAAGCTGCTCATAAAAATTCCATGGTAGCAGCCTTTATCACTTCGGCTGTCTTTCTCGCGTGCTATCTCTGGTATCACTATAACTCGGCCGCCCACACCGCCTTGAGCCATCCATCCTCCGTTATCAACACCCTCTATTATTTCATTCTTATCACGCACATAATTTTGGCGATTGTGATCCTGCCTCTGATTTTCATTACTTTGAATCATGCCTTACGTGAACGGTTTGATCGGCACCGAAAGATCGCCAAATGGACCTGGCCAATATGGATGTATGTCTCCGTCACCGGCGTGGTGGTCTACCTGTTTCTCTATATTCTCTTTCCTGAACACACCGAGAAGAAACTCAAAATCAAGCCGGATATCATGCCCACGGAAGAAAATACTACCGGCGAATGAAGCCGGCCCGCGTCCATAAAAGTCAAACGCCCGAAGCTCTAAAAGTCGAACTGGCCAAGAGTTTGGAACAACGATACGTTCCGCCCAAATTCCTCTACGCCTCACCCCGCCAATCTGAACTCTGGCTGGAGCTTCATCAGCAATGTGCTCCGACGGCCGCTCTTGGCGCGCCTTATCTCGAGGCTGCCCCGTACTTGCCCAAGGAAATCCAATCACTCGTCTCCCTCGGTTGCGGTGGCGGAGAGAAAGAGATCTCAATACTTCAAGCCATAGACAGGGATATTGAATTTATCCCAACCGATGTCAGTGAACCTCTGGTTAAAGCCGCCGCTCGGGCTGCTATTGCAGGGGGAATCTGCACGGGCACACCTTTAGTCTTTGATTTGGCCGCTGCAAATGACGCCGCCGAATTCCTTTCAGCTCACGCAAGGCATTCATGCTTGTTTACCTTTTTCGGAATCATTCCCAACTTTCCCCCACCTTCGATTCTACCAAGAGTCCGTTCACTCATGAGCAAGGACGACTACCTCCTAGCTAGTGCAAACCTTTCTCCCCACGGCATGAAGGACATTCTCCCACAGTATGACAATCTACCAACTCGCCGTTGGCTTGAACAATTCCTCATCGAAAACGAGATCACCGGAGGCAAATTACAGATCAATATCTGTGGCCAAAAAAATCTTGAGTGGTTTCAGGCCGATTATGTGTTTGAGGCTGATACAACCATCTCAATGGATAAATGGTGTATTGAGTACAAATCCGGAGACACAATTCAGATATTCGTATCCCACCGTTACACACCAGATACCGCCGCTGCGGTATTTGCCGAATACGGGCTCCATATTGAGAAAACTTTTCTATCCGAAAACCGGGAGGAAGGCGTCTTTATGTGTCGCCCTCAATAAGCCCGAAGTGTCTCCAGCACCGACCGCACTTTGGGCACTTCATGTGTCCTGAAGAGAGATGTTTTTCCGAGGGCCGCCAACACGGCAAAGAACGATTCTGCCGTCCGCACCTCTTCACCGAAATATTCAAATGCATGAGGCAAGGCGTGACAAACCGGCCACCCCAGCTGCCGAAGCCGGAACGTATTCAAAAATATCTTCATCTGGTGACGTACCCTATCTGCGCTATCTTCCAGATTTCGATAATAAAAACCCAAACCGGGATCGATAATGATCCGGGCCACACCCGCCGATTGCGCCCGTTCAATTTCGTGCCCGAAATAATCCAACAACATGGGAACCGGATCGTCATCCAATTTCAAGTCTGCCACCTCCCGAGGATTTGCACCTTGAACGAAGCAAATGATCACGGCTGACTCGTGCGTCGCAACCGATTCATAAATCGCCTCGGCTTCGCCCGCCCCCGTCAGATTAATGATGCTCGCCCCGGCCTCGAGGGATTGCTTGGCGACTTCCGGATTATAGGTTTCTGCACTGACGGCTACACCCGCAGCACTTAAGCTGGTGATCACCGGCAATAAGCGAGCAGATTGCCCTACTGCATCTACCCGTTCCGCTTCATGCAAGGTCGATTCCCCACCCACATCCACAATGGTTGCACCCTGAGCTGCCAATAATTTCCCTCGGGAAATCGCATCCTTGGTGTTGAGACAGACGCTTTCCCTATACCATGAATCGGGCGACAGATTCACTACGCCCATCAAGTTTGGCTCGTCGCCAATCTCTACCTTAGAGCCCGGAAGTGAAAATGTTTGCACTGGAGCGATCAAATCCGCCTCATGACTTCTTGCCAGTTCTAGTAAATCTTCAAGCTTTAGCACGCGGCAATTAAGCATGACCATGAGCACACGGCAAATCACAGGCTTGTAAATTGCACCCAAAATTGTTAATAACTTTTACGTTGTGCGGCACGAAAGGATGGGCATGAGGACAAATAAAAGCATTTTGCTGGCAATCAGCCTACTGGTAATTACAGGGTGCACAGGCAAATACAGCCCGTTTACCGACGAAAACCACTTCGACACCGTCTTTGGATATCCGCCCAAAGCCATCGCCAAGTTTCTGGATATTGAAGATCAACTCACCGTTGATCCGGGTGATTTGAATAAGGAACGCCCCCGATACTGATTAGCCAAAAGTGGCGCTCCCGGCTGGATTCGAACCAGCGACCCGCGGTTTAGAAGACCGCTGCTCTATCCAACTGAGCTACGGGAGCTCCTTCGGTATCCTTAGGCCCAGCAAGCGCGGCTTGCAACGCTTTTCATTTTTTCCCGCGGCCCAGACTGCAAATTATATACTTAACTGGATTTTATTTCCGAAAAAAACTCCTCCACCTAATCCCCCAAACTCACCAGCTTGCCATTCGAGATTCTAATACTTAATATGTCTCATGTTCATGCGGCATTTTGCTCTGGCGTTGGTTTTATTCAAAATCAGTTTGTCTGCTGCCAAAGCACCGCAGCCTGGCATATCAATTCTACCCCACGACCGACTAGCTCTTGATGCAGAATTAAAATCTCTACAGGTAAAAATCGATGAAATAGGCGAACACACACTTTTGCCTGACATCGTTATTTTCCATAACGCTGTCCACTATGCTCTGGACGACAATATGTTCTACAAACCCGAAGATGTGCCGAATGCTAAACATCTCCTCTCAATCGGACACCAACGTGCTGACCAGCTGAAAACTGGTAAACATCCATGGACTAAAGAGACCGGTTTAGTTGTTCGCGGTTACAAATCTTCTCTGGATGATTCAGTGATTCCTTATGGCCTAGATATCCCCCCAGAGCTCTCCCAGCAAATACATAAAAAAAAGCGTCTCGATATTTGGTTGCATGGTCGGAATAATACGTTAAGCGAAATCCGCTTCCTCACCGAACGACTTCAGAAGGCGAGCCAATTCCGCCCACAGAATACGATTGTACTTCATCCTTATGGGCGCTTCTGTAATGCCTATAAATTTGCCGGGGAGAAGGACGTAATGGAATCGTTGCATCACGTTAAAAGCCAATACTCAATTGATAATGATCGCATTGCGTTACGTGGGTTCTCCATGGGTGGAGCCGGAGCATGGCATCTAGGCGCACATTATGCCGATCAATGGTCCGCCGTAGCTCCCGGTGCCGGCTTTGTGGATACCGCCAAATATCAGGATATTTTCAAAAAAGAACCCAAGCCAACTTGGTGGGAGCAAAAATTATGGAAGCTGTATGATGTGCCTCCCATCGCCGGTAATTTCTTTAACACCACCACCGTAGCGTACAGTGGTGAGATCGATAAACAAAAGGCCGCCGCCGACCTCATGGCGCTCGCCTTTAAGCGCGAAGGCATGAAACTCACCCATATCATCGGCCCGAAGACCGGCCATAAATATGAACCTCAGGCCAAGGAGCAACTTTCCCGCCTAGTGGATGCCGCCGTAAGCAAAGGCAGCAATGCTTACGCCAGCAAAGTGCAGTTTACCACTCACACCCTTCGCTATAATCGCATGAAATGGGTGAGTGTGCATGGGCTTACCCAACACTGGAAGGAAGCCCACGTTGAAGCCGAGTACTTGGGGAATTATCAATTCCGCGTCAAAACCCAAAACGTCACCAAGCTAATACTGGGCAAACTCAAAGTGTCCAACCAAGGCACTACAAAATACACGATCACCATCGATAACCAAAAACTCGTCACCAAATCGGACCTTCATGCACCGCTGATGTTTCTCCGCAAGGGGACACGTTGGGGGATCGTAAAATCTTTGGCCCAAAATAATTTAGCCAAAACGCCCGGTTTACAGGGCCCCATTGATGATGCCTTTCTAAGTCGCTTCGTCTTCGTGCCACCCAGCGCAAACCCTATAAACAAAACCACTGGCGCATGGGTTAAGCAGGAAATGGAGGACGCCATTAGCCAATGGCATCGGCAATTTCGCGGCAACGTCATTATAAAAAATGCCAATGAACTGACCGCTCTCGACCGCGATTCCAATCTCATTCTCTGGGGAGATCCGAAAAGCAATCCCTTGATCTCGAAAATAGCCGGCCAACTACCCATCGAATGGAACGAAAAGGGCATCCGTATTAAGGACAAGTCCTGGCCGTCCGACCGGTTTGTTCCTGTTTTGATTTACCCGAACCCTATGAACCTGCGGCGATACATTGTCATCAATAGCGGATTTACGTTTAGCGAGTTCGGCCACATGAGCAACTCCATGCAAAACGCAAAATTGCCGGATTATGCCGTGCTGGATATGCGCGTCCCCATCACCGAGCGCATCCCTAAAGGCGTCGCCCACGCAGCATTCTTCGGGGAAAATTGGCAACTCACCGAGACCGAGGGAAACGACTGAATTTACCATCCAAACATATTTTTACTCATGAAACCTTTTTATATTCTCGCATGCACTACCATTACCGCGATCGCAGCAGCAAAAAAGCCTGAGCTTCCGCCGTATAACGATCCAGCCGATCAACTAATCAGAATGGCGCCCATGACTAAGTCCAGCCGTAGTGTGGTGGTCAATTTATCTCCGGAATTACATCTGGCCTTTGACACACAACAGCTTCGAACGCACACGGTGTGGAAAGGTGAGGGACTCAACCTGTACGGCCCCTGTTATCACGGTGCCAAGCGTCCGTTCATTTGCCAACCCAATGGAGAACGCCTTTGGGGCAATCCACCCGTTCCTGCGTGGAGCAAGGTGTCCAGAGATGCGGTTGTGCCCTTAACAAGCAATGATCAACTCAAGCCCCACTTTCAGGCATTCAGCACACGCGGTGGCCGAGCCACTTTTTTGTACCAACTGGGCGATGCCACCAAAGTGCATCAATCAGTCTACGCTTCAAACGGGACCACAGTTCGGAGTTTTCAATTGAGCGCGACAAAGGGCGGTCTTTCATTCTTGGCGCACGCGGAGGCGGGCGAGCCACTTGATTTGAACCTCCCGGGGGTTGCTGCAATTCAGCGTGCCGATGACGTGCTAATTACTATTCTGAAAGGCAAAGGCCTCATTACTTCAATCAAATCAAATCTCCAATTTGAAGAAGAACAATTCTCTGTGGAAGGCAGCACTAAGGGAAATGAAATCCTTAAACACAATGGAGAGTTGGCACAGATACGTATACTACCCGATGGGGTCGGCGAGACCCAATTTGAAATAGTAAGTTTCAACGCGCCGAATAAAGCCACTGCTCAACGCATGGCGCGCAATTGGCGGCACACCAAGGCGGAATTCGCCGATCCCAAACCGGTCGTCCTGCCCGCCAACCCAAAGGCGCGCCGCAGTTTTGTGTTCAATCCCTATTATGAAGTAGAAGCCTTGCCTCTGGGTACACTGGAGGAAATGAATCTCTTTGTTACCGGCATGGACTGGCTGACACCAACGCAGCTTGCGGTGTGCACCTACACCGGCGAAGTGTGGATCGTTGAACATGCCACCGGCCCGGCCCAGGAGATGAAGTTTCGACGATTCGCCCGCGGTATGAATGAACCAATGGGGCTCCTGGTGAAAGATGGCAAGATTCACTTGGGCAACAAGGCCGAGATCACTCGCCTGCAAGACACGGACGATGACGGTATTGCCGACCTGTTCGAGCGCGTTTCGAGCGATTGGGATTATACTGGCAGTTACAATTCATTCTCATACGGTCCAGTTTTGGATCGACAGGGAAACTTCGTGGTCGCCAACGCCGGTCACGCCGGTCACTGGGGCGCCCAACACATGGGCTGGGCGTTGCGCATTAGCGCCAGCGGAGGAAAGGCCGACCCCTTTGCTAGCGGTTTCCGCGAGCCTAATGGCATTA
>CAJWMQ010000033.1 GCA_913042895.1 uncultured Verrucomicrobiales bacterium
TCCGAAACCGGAAGCGAAGCCCGTGCTTGTGGAGGAATTGCGTCCGGCCACCGGTGCCGCCGAGACTAGCCCGCGATCTGGCCAGCAATCGGCTCAACAGGATTTACCGAAGGAAACACCAAAGGAAACCATTCTCCCCGTGACTTCCGTGCAAAGTGCCACCCCGGCCGTCAGCGGCGTCACCCCGGCCCAGGCGGCCGCCGCGCCTCAAGGGGCATTGAATCCCATGTTGGAGAAAATTTGGGATGCCGTGACCACTTTCCGGGTGCGTGGCGAAAACGAAATGACCGTGAAGGTGCAACCAGATAACGATACTGAAATGCAGCTTACCATCAAGTATGGCAATGGCGGTGTGGAAATTGAGGCCCGCATGCAACAGGGCGATGGTCGTCAGTTGGCTTCCGGTTGGAACGAACTCCAGCAACAACTTTCCGAGCGTGGCGTCAACCTCGGCGATTTGGCTTCCGAAGATTCAGAGGAAACCACGCGTGATTCCGATCCTCGCCAGTTTAACCGCCAAGGCCAACCTCAATCCCATCCGACGGAATTCCAAATCGGTGATGAAGAAGCCGATTGGGCCGCCTTGGGCATGGCCACTACCCGCGACAGGGAACCTACCCGCACCACCGCGCCAGAATCCACCGATAAAGTGGAGGAAGCCTACGACGGCTGGCAAAGCTGGGCGTAAACAAGAGAATTTGAACCATGATCAGTGCAGCCGACATTCAATCGCAAATGACCGCACCGCCCGATAACCTCGAGCGGTTACCGGCCAAAACCATGGGGCAAACTGAGTTTCTGAACCTGCTCGTTACCCAGATGCGCAACCAGGATCCGCTTAAACCGGTGAGTGACACCGAGTTCATCGCGCAGATGGCTCAATTCACCAGTTTAGAGCAAACCAAGGAGATGAGTGCGGATCTCCAACAACTCCGCCAAAGCTACAATCTTACCCAAGGCACCGCTCTCATGGGCAAACCTGTGAAGGTCGCCACCGGTGAAAAGGAAAACCAAGTCTTTACGAACGGAATCGTGACGGACATCAAAGTCAACAAGGATGGTGACGTGAGTGTGATCCTGAATGGCCAGACCTACGATCTGGATTCAGTGATCGAAGTGCACTCGGAGACTCCGCAACAACCATAGGGAAAGAAAACAGTCATGATTCGTGCATTAAACACCGGCGTGCTTGGCATGCGCCAATTCCAGACCAGCTTGGATGTAATTGGTAACAACCTTGCCAATATTAACACCGTCGCCTACAAGGGCGCCCGCGTGGAGTTTCAGGATACCCTTTCCCAGACCCTTCGTGCACCCACGCCCGACACCGCCACCACTTCGGGTGCAGCGGGTATGCAGGTAGGCAACGGCATGTCCGTGTCCGCCATCAAGAACACCTTTACCCAGGGCGCCATGAAAAACACTGGCGTGCGCACCGATATGGCAGTAAACGGCAAAGGGTTTTTCCTCGTAAAAGACACCACCACCAACGAGTTGTTTGCCACTCGCGCCGGAGATTTTCGTGAGGACAAAAACGGATATCTCGTCACCAACGATGGTTTCCGTCTCCAAGGCAAAAACAAATTGGCCCCTGCCTATACTACCTCAGAGCAAGCCGAAATTGGAGATATCAGACTGGATGTTGGCCAATACACTCCCGACCGATCTGGGGTCAGCCTGAATTACTCCACCAACCTCTTCACAAAAACCGCGCACGGCTTCAGCACCGGTAATCAAATCAAGTTTCCATCAACCCTGCCGGCCATTGCCAATGACACGAACACCGTAGACAAAGTATTCTTTGTGAACAAGGCCAGTGACGACACCTTCACCTTGCATAGCACTGCGGCCGAAGCCGCCACCGGCGCCAATGCCGTGAATTTCACCGATGCAACTATTACCGCAAAAACTGGGTTTACTACCGATGTCGCCAATGACAAAATCACTCTATCTAGCCATGGGCTTAGTACTGGCAACACTGTGTATGTCAAGGACGGCACCATTCCTGGAGGATTAACCGCTGGCAAGTCCTATCACGTTAGTGTTTCTGGTAATGATATTCATTTCCACAACACCTCTAGCGATGCCTCAACCGGCGCCAACAAGGTGGATCTGACCTCGGCCGGTTCAAACGATTTTAAATTATACGCCGATTCAGGTACTCTTACATCCATCACCGTGGCGGGTGGCGCTAGTATCTCGCAATACAACTTCGGTGCGGATGGTAAAGTCAAAATGCTACTGACCGACGGCACACAATACGATCGTGGCCAAGTTCTGTTGCAAACATTTAAAAACGAACAGACCCTCACTAAGATCGGTGCCAACCGCTTTAACAATCTCGCCGCCGCCGGAGCTTATGGTATTACCGCTGATAGCGCCGGCAGTGCAGAAATCCTGAGCAACGCCCAAGCCCCCGGCGAAGGTGGTACTGGGCGGCTTGCTGCAGGTTCCTTGGAGCTTTCCAATGTCGATATGGCAGATGAATTTTCGCGGATGATTACCACGCAACGTGCCTTTCAGGCCAATGCCCGCGTGATCTCCACGGCTGATGAAATCTTAAAGGAAATGATGGCGCTTAAGCGTTAAAACCGGTAATTTAAACAAATAAGAGGAATCCTAAAATGGCTGACGAAGAAGCACAAAATCAGGAACAAAACGCCGAGGCAACCGAGGCCGTGGAGGCCGGCGCCGAGGCTGTAGAGGAGGCTCCCATTCAGGAGCCCAAGGCTCCAAGCGTGCTCGTGCCCATGCTCCTCTCCGCCGTCATTACCGTGGCCGGTGTTGGGGTTATGGTGGCCGTGATCCTGCCCAAGCAAATTTCCAAGGCAATCGCGGCCGCCTCCGACACCAATGGTACTCAAGGCCCAGTTCAGAAAGACGGCGATGAGAAGAAAGGGGAGGGCGATGAGAAGAAAGGGGAGGGCGATGAGAAGAAAGAAGACGCCGATGAAACCGCTGACCCCACCGCTGAGCCTGACGACCCCAAGAAACCGGTGGCCATCGTGCCCGAAGGTGAAAGCATTGTGGTGAATCCCGCCAACTCCGGTGGCACACGTTATATACTTGTGGAAATATTCCTGCTGCGCGAAGAAGAAAAGGACACCGAATTTCCAAAGGTGGTGGAAAGTAAAACCAAGCAGCTTCAGGCGGTGACCATGGATTACCTGTCTGCCGAAGATGTGCAGTCGCTTTCCAATCCCGCCACCAAGGAACGCCTCAAGGCTCAGCTCAAGCTTGCCTACCAGCAACAACTTGGCGGCACGCATCCCATCAAAGAACTGATCGTCTCCAAGTGGATTATGCAATAAACCCATATGCCCCGGCCCATGGATCATCAACACGCAACTTTGTTTAAGGATCTCACCGTTCCATTGAGCGGGTTGCGAACGGCCTTTGCCGAGGACCCCACGGTCGAAGGCGAATCGGCAGCCGAGAGTGGCGCGCCCGAGCAATCCATCCGGATTCACCGGCCCAATGGCAACCAAACCGAACTGCCGGCCAGCGCCGTGCATGCCTTTACCGTCGGTAAAAAAGCGGCGCTCTCCTCTACGGAGGTACATCGTTTCCGGCAGTTGAACGAAGTGCTCATTCGTTCGTTGGCCGCCCGTTTATCCCTGTTTTTACGAACTGAATTTGGCATGGAACAATCCTCGCTGGAGATCGTGGATCTCCAGCGCTACGCCAAGGATTTCCCCGCTAAACGGCACTTGATCCTATTTCGTATTCAGCCGCTGGACGCCATTGGCGCCATAGATATTTCTAAGCACCTAGGGCTTACCATGGCCGATCGAATGCTTGGCGGAAAAGGCTTTGCCGTTAACCCCGATCGCGTGATTCGTGAGGTGGAATCGGCCATGATCGATCAAGTGGCCCAGCTCACGTTGCGTGAGTGGTCCAAGTATTGGAAATTTGAGGAACCTCTGCGCGTGACTCTTTTAGGGCATGAAGAGGATCCTTTGCACGTTCCCGTGTCTGGAGATGATGAAACATTTTATCACATCTCCATCAATGCCGATGTTGGCGATTGCATGGACCAAATCCAAATGCTGTTGCCTGTGCGCGGGCTGGACCCGCTCCTGCGCAACCTCGCCCAACAAACCGCAGCGCATACGGATACAGATGAGGAAGAAGAAGAGCATTGGACCCAGCAAGTGGATTGGAACCCAGCTTACAATCACGTGAAGGTGCCTGTGAGCGCGCAGTGGAGCGATCTGAGCATTACGGCTCGCGATTTGCTTCACCTGAAACAGGGCGACATCATTCCGCTGGATCCCAAACGACTGGGGCAGGTGGAGGTTCAACTGGCCGGTCACCCCAAATACACCGGCCGCCTGGGCAGCTTAGACCAAAAGGTTGCCGTACAAATTAACGAACATTTTAAATCCTAACGGAGACACATACCATGGCAGAAGAAGATATTCAGGAGACGACCCCAAACCCCGAGGGCGGCGAAGCGACCGCCGTGGCCGAACCCCCTACAACATCCGCGTCTTCCGCACCGGATAGCGGTAATGAGGTGCAGAATTTGGATTTCCTACTTGATGTGCCCGTTAAGCTTACCGCCGAATTGGGTAACTGCAAGATGACCATGCAGGAGCTGTTGAACCTGGATCTCGGGTCTGTGGTTCAACTAGATAAACCCGCCAACGCCAACGTGGATGTGTACGTGAATCAAAAACTCGTGGCACGCGGTGAAGTAGTGGTGGCCGAAGATAACTTCGGAATTCGAGTTAAGGAGATTATCGCCAAATCTTAAAAAGCGGTTTTTAGCAATTAAATCGCCAAAAACGGCTGGTTTTTAGAGTCAGCCGAGTTCTTTTATCTGTCCCAAGGATGGCACGATATGTGCTGTAATCAGGGTGTTGGCATGTTTTGCCGCCACGGAAGGCGGTTGGCCGACAGCAACGGAATGCGCACCCGATAGGGTTGATTATGAAAGAACAATCGAAATGCCACGGATGGCTGCTGATTCTCACATTCGTCTGGCTTTGGGCCGAGCCGAATTCCCTGATAGCGGCCGAGAAGGCTGCGACGGACGCTCCGGCGGAAGCTGTTCCCCCCACTGAAGTCGTCGAAGATGCCAAAGACAAGGTACTGCTGGAATCGGCGGCCTCTCGCAAGATGTATGGAGTGGATACCGGTGATCGCGAAGTGATCGAGCCGGAGCCGGTGAGTCTTACCGAGGTGATGATCCGGATCGTGGGTGCGCTGATGATCGTGATGGCGATTCTGCTCGGAGGCGCTTGGTGGTTTCGCAAGAGCCGGTTGTTCGGCTTGGTGCCCGCGCAGTCCTCGCACTTGAATGTGATTGAAACCCGATCGCTGGGGTCGCGTCACGCATTGCACGTGGTGGAGTACGGTTCCAAACGTTTTCTGATAGCCGATTCGCCCGCGGGTACAAACTTCCTTACCGATCTGGAGAAACTGGAGGAGGAAGTCACTGAGGAGTTGGACGAGGCGGCGGAGAAAATTTCCGCCGGCAGTTTTGCCGGCAAACTTAAAACCCTGCTGGAGCGCAAGTGATGAAGACCACGACGAACACAAAACAACTGGTGGTTGATCGTCCGCGTTCCCGTTGGGGTTGGCTTTTGGCGTTGGTGTTGCTGTTCTCGGCTAACGGGCTTTTTGCCCAGGCGGCCGGCGGCAATACCAATGGCTTTAACCTAAACATCGGCATGAACATGCCGGAGGAACCGCAGCGCATTGATACGGCCATTCGTGTACTGTTTATCATCACCCTGCTGACGGTGGCGCCGTCGCTGGTTATGTTGATGACCTGTTTTACACGGATCATCATTGTGTTTTCCTTCCTGCGCAACGCGCTCTCACTGCAGGGCGTGCCGGCAAATCAGATCATGGTGGGCTTCGCCTTGTTCATGACGTTCTTTATCATGCAGCCGGTGTATCAGCGCATCGATGCCGATGCCATTAAGCCCTACTCCGCCGGCGCCATTACAGGAACGGAGGCGTTGGATAATGCGAAAGGGCATGCGAAAGATTTCATGCTGCGGCAGGCGCGCCCAAAGGACGTGGAGTTTTTTGTGGGTTTGGCAAAGATGGGGCCCACCAAGGTGGAGGATCTGCCGATGAGCGTGGTGGTGCCGGGCTTTATTTTAAGCGAACTTCGCACGGGATTCCAGATGGGGTTCCTGCTGTTTATCCCGTTTATTCTGATCGATTTTGTTGTGGCGATTGTGCTGATGAGCTTGGGGCTGTTGTTCCTGCCGCCGGTCACGATTTCCATGCCGTTGAAGATTTTGCTCTTTGTCCTCGTGGATGGTTGGACGCTGGTCGTTCAGTCCCTCGCCATGAGTTTCAGGGCATGACGAGAGAAAGGTAAAAGATGAGTCCGGATTATGTTGTCGAATTGATGAAAGGCCTGATGGCGAACATCATGATGTTGGCTGCGCCGTTGTTACTCACCGGCATGACGGTGGGCTTGTTGGTGAGCCTCTTTCAGGCGGTGACCTCGCTACAGGAGCAAACACTTACCTTTGTGCCCAAGGCGCTGGCGGTGAGTGCGCTGCTGTTTTTCATCATGCCGTGGATGGTGCGTACGCTGATGGATTACACAAAGGGGATCTTTGAGAAAATCCCCTCGATGGTGATGTAGCATGGGAAAGACTGCATGGAGGTTTTGTTTCTAACCTGGTTTCTGGTGTTCGTGCGCGCGGGCGCGATGCTGGCGGTGTTCCCGATCTTTTCTGCGGCCGCCATGCCGATTCGCCTGCGTCTGGCCGTTGCCGGGTTTTTAGCATTGCTGACGATGCCCGGCGTGGCGCTGCCGCCAGAGGTGGCTACCGGTGACATGATTGGCGCGGTGGGGTTGGTGGCACAGGAGGTGTGCTACGGACTGCTGCTCGGTGGGGTGGTGCGGTTGGTGCTTTTTTCCGTGGGCTTGGCCGGTCATTACATCGGCACTGAATTGGGCCTCCAGCTTTCAAGTTTGATTGCCCCGGGCGAAACGACTCCTTCATCCACGCCCTCGGTGATTCTCCAGATGATGACAGTGATGTTGTTGTTTTCACTGGATATCCATTTCGAGTTATTGATGGGCTTTCAGCAATCCTACGGTGCGCTGCCTATTGGCGGCGGTATGTTGAGCAATGCGTTGTTTGATCATGTCACGATGTTGTGCGGTCGCACGTTTGTGGTGGCGGTGCGGATTGCCGCCCCGATTATTGCGGTGGGGATCGTGATCAATCTATTGATGATGGTGCTGGCGCGGGCGGTGCCGCAGATGAATGTGTTTGTGGAAAGCTTTTCGGTTCGGATTCTGGTGGGCGTGTTTTTGTTTGGGTTCACGATGTCGTTGGCGGCGCGTGAGATTTCCAATTATCTTAAGCAATTGCCGAATGATTTTGTGATGGTCACCAAACTGTTGGGAGGAGGCGCGTAGTATGGCGGAGAGTGAATCTGGCCAGGAAAAGACGGAAATGCCGACTCCGAAGAAGCTCCAAGAGCTCATGGAGTCCGGCCAATTCGCGCGTAGTCAGGAGGTGCAAACACTGGTGCTGCTGTTGGCCGCGCTGCTGATTCTCACGGTGATGGCCCCCAAAATGGTCGAGACTTTCCGGTTTTATATGATCGGCACCTTCCAGCGTCTGGGTACGATGCAGATGAATTATGAGGCTTTCCAGGGGCATTTTGGTCATTTCATGGTGACGGCCGGCACCTTGATCCTGCCGGTTATGGCCGCCGGTGTGTTGGGCGGCTTGATTGGGTCCGGAACCCAAAGCCAGTTCCGTGCCTCGCCCAAGGCTATTGAGCCGAAGTTTAGCAAGCTCAACCCTTTCAGCGGATTCAAACGCATCTTTAGTAGCCAATCTCTCGCCAAGCTGGTGGTGAGCCTGATGAAGTTTGTGGTGATCTTTGGATTTACGTATCCGGTGCTGAAGCAGGTATTGAATGATCCTGTATTTTATACCGCAACTGATCTGATGCATTTGATGGCGTTTATGGGGCAAACCGCGCAGGACGTGGCCTTGCGGGTGATTGCCGGGATGGTGGTGATTGCGGCGGCCGATTATGCGTATCAGCAGTGGAAGAATGAAGAAGACAGCAAGATGACCAAGCAGGAGGTGAAGGACGAGAACAAGCAGGTGGATGGTAACCAACAGGTGAAGGGTGAACAGCGCCGACGTCGCCGACAAATGCTGATGGAAACGCTGAATACCGAGGTGCCGCAGGCGGATGTTATCGTCACTAACCCGACGCACTTGGCGATTGCCCTGAAGTACGACCGTGAAGCGATGGGCGCGCCGCGGGTGGTGGCCAAAGGTGCCCGTTACAACGCCCTGCGTATTCGCGAGATTGCGCGGAAACACGAGGTGCCGATGGTGGAAAACAAGCCGGTGGCGCGGTTGCTGTTCAAGAACTGCAAGGTTGGTCAGGAGATTATTCCGGATTTGTACGCGGCGGTGGCCGAAATCCTCGCGTACGTCTACCGCACGCATCGGTACAAATATTACACACGCGGCCAAAAGGTGATGTCATGAGGCAATTTTTAGCCAAAAAAACGGTGAAAACAGCCTTCTCTGAGCAGTTGCTGGCATCGGATGTGCTCTGTTTTAGGCATCCAGCAAGGATGCGTATGGATCTTCAAACCATGGTCATGGAAACGTCATTGGGCTCCCGCCCGAAGGGAGGGCGTGCGCGCGCATGAGTACGCCGGCCGCCCAACCTGCATCGCGTTGGTCCGAGATTGGTCTCGTGGCTTTCGTGTTTGGCGTGTTGATGTGCATGATTTTGCCGATGCGGCCGTGGATGCTGGACATGATGCTCGCGATGAGCATTTCGTCGGGTTTGCTGGTGATGCTAGTCATCATTTACATTCGCGATCCCTCGGAGTTTACAAGTTTTCCCACGCTGCTACTGATTGTCACGCTTTTTAGATTGGGCCTAAATATTGCCACCACTCGGTTGATTCTTGGGGAGGCGCAGGCGGGCCAGATCATTCAGAAATTCGGTGAAGTGGTCGTACAGAATAATTATGTGGTGGGCTTTGTGGTCTTCATCATTCTCACGGTCATTAATTTTGTGGTCATTACCAAGGGCGCCGGTCGTATCGCGGAAGTGGCGGCTCGCTTTACATTGGATGCCATGCCCGGCAAGCAGATGGCTATTGATGCTGAGTTGAATGCCGGGTTGATCAAGGAGGATCAGGCGCGGAAACGGCGGGATGATCTTTCCAAGGAAGCGGATTTCTATGGCTCCATGGATGGTGCCAGTAAGTTTGTGCGCGGTGATGCAATCGCCGGTATCATCATTACGCTGGTGAATATCATCGGCGGCATTGGTATCGGCGTGTTGCAGCGCAACATGGAGGTGACGCAGGCGCTGCAAACCTACACCATTCTCAGTATTGGTGATGGCTTGGTTTCGCAAATCCCGGCGTTGGTGATCTCCACCGCAGCAGGTATTTTGGTTACTCGTTCCGCGGAGAAGGAAAGTCTTGGTGTCACGCTCACGCAGCAACTTTTCCTCCAACCGAATGTGTTGAAGGTGTTGTCCCTTTCCATGTTGATGCTGTCGGTGTTCTCGCTGGTTACGAGCATTCTCCCCTGGTTTCCTTTCTTGTGCATGGGCGTGTTGTTTGGGTTCATGTACCGACACTTTGAATCCCGCGGTCTATTGGTCGAACGCCCCGTGGGGCCGGATTTGGACGGCGGCGGGTCGACTGAAGGCGGTGCCGATGGTGACGGGGATGGGCCCGAGGACGGCCGCCCCGGTGGTCCGGAGAAAATGGAGGAGCTGCTGCACCTCGATACCCTGCAAATTGAGCTGGGCTACGGTCTGTTGTCTCTGGCGGATCCCAAGAAGGGCGGAGATTTGCTCGAACGGGTGACCGGTGTGCGCCGGACGTTTGTGCAGGAAATGGGATTCATTATCCCAGCCGTGCGTTTGCGCGATAACCTCGAGCTTCAGCCGAATGAATACCGGTTTGTTTTCCGTGGCCAATTGATTGCTACGGGGGAAGTGATGCCTGGCTATTGGCTGGCGATGAATACCAATAACAGCACGGAGGTGTTGCCCGGCGTGCAGACGACAGAGCCGGTATTCGGCTTGCCGGCCACGTGGATCACCGATGTGGAACGCAAGAACGCAGAGCTGGCCGGCTACACGGTAGTGGACGCCGCATCAGTGATGGTCACGCACTTTGGCGAGACGATCAAACGAACCTGCTACCAGATCCTCAGTCGTCAGGATGTTCAGGTATTGCTGGATAATCTCAAGGATCAAAACCCCGCGCTCGTCAACGAACTCGTGCCCAATTTGCTAACGGTGGGACAGGTGCAGCGGGTGCTACAAAATCTACTGGCCGAAGGCGTTTCCATTCGCAACCTCGTAGGAATCCTAGAGCGCGTGGCCGATTATGCGGCGGCGACCAAGAACCCCGATGAGCTTAGCGAACAGGCACGCAAAGCGATTGGTTCGCAGGTGGTCAAAGGGTATCAGGACGAAAACGGAAATCTGCCGGCCATTACGCTCGACCCGTGGCTGGAGGAAGAACTGGTGAAAGGCATCCGGCCTTCACAGACGGAGACCGTGCTATTGATCGATCCGAAGATTGCCGAGCACCTATCCCATCACCTAAACCAATTCATCCAACCCATGATTGCCGAGGGTCGGGCGCCGGTGGTGGTCTGTTCGTCCATGATTCGTGCTGGACTGCGCCGGTTCTTTGCGGCGAAGTTCCCCGAGTTGGCGTTCCTCAGCTACGAAGAGTTGCCGCCCAAGATCGAGATCGTGCCCACCGGCGCGGTGCCGTCCCTGCAATAGGGATGTACGGAGCCGCCGGTTTTTGGCCCGCTGCGCATGAATACCATCAAGATCATTGCCGATACCGCGCAGGAAGCCTTGGAACAGGTGCAGGCAAAGGTCGGCCCCGATGCGGTGATCCTCAATGTGCGCCCCGTGCATGCCGATGGCGTCAAGCGGTTGTGGTCCAAAGCCCGAGTGGAAGTGCTCGCCACGGCCCCCGAGCCGTCGTCGGCTCAGGAAAATGTTCTCCAGCTTTTAACCGCCAAAGTGCATCAACTCGAAGGCGCCCTGCAGGGTTCGGATTCCTCCGAACCGCTCCCACCCAATGTCATCCAGATGATGCAAAACGTGGGCGGCCCGCAGACCGCCCCAGCGGCGCCTGCCTCTGTGCAGGTGTTGTTGGAAATGGGGTTGCTGCCCCAACACGCCGATATGTTGGCCGGACAATTACAGAGGCATCTGGGCGGCACGCGGCCGCGAAATTTGATCGAGGAAATGGAGCTGGCCCGCGAAGTTTTGGTGGAGCAATGGCACCGTTTTGCCACACGGGCCGAACAGCCCGGCTTGCCGGCCCGTGTGTTGGTGGGCGCGCCCGGCGTCGGCAAGACTACGGCGCTATGTAAATGGGTTACGCAGGAAACATTCCTTGGCCAGCGTCCGGCGCGTTTGTGGCGCTTGGATGGCGCGCAGCCCAACACGGCGGAGTTTTTAAGCCTGCACAGCGAAATGATGCAGGTGCCGGTGGAGCGGGTGTGGACCGATTCGCTGGATGTGCCGGAAGATACTCTGCGGTTTGTGGATCTGCCCGGTGTGCCGGCGACGGCCTCGGCGGTGGAAGGTCTGGCCGCCCAACTGAAACCCATCGGATCGGCGGAAGTGCAGCTAGTGTTAAACAGCGCGTACGATCTGGATCTGCTGCTTGAGCAGGCCCGTGTCTTCAGCGCGTTGCCGTTGGCTGGCTTGATCTTCACGCACACCGATGAATCGGATGACTTGAGCAAACTCTGGAACGTGGCTTTGGCCGCGGAATTGCCGGTCACCTTTCGCTCCGGCGGCCAGGCCATGCCTGGCGGATTTCAATCCGTTTTGCCTGAAACCCTGTTTGATCAATGGGTATCGGCCGTCATGCAGAGCTGACTAGAACGCGGCGGCCGGTTGCAATTGGCCGGCGAGTTTGCGCGTGGAAAGCTGGGCGCTCTGGTTGAAAAGGCAGTGGCTGATTTCCTCCAGCACACGATTCCAATCCCCCGCACTCGGCTGGCGGAATAAACGCATGGAGGGATACCACGGGCTGTCGGAACGATGCATGCGCCAGCGCCAATCGGCCGCATTGGGCAGCAACGTCCAGGTCGGTTTGCCCAAGGCTCCGGCGAGGTGGGCCACCGCGGTGTCCACTGTGATCACCAGATCCATTTGGCTCAAGTAACCGGCCGTGTCTTCAAAATCAATAATCGACTCACGCAGGTCGTGCACATTGGGATGTCGCTGCAGCTCGGCCACTTCACTCGACTTCGCGTTCATGTGCAGTGCGTAAAACTGGCAGTGCGGCGTATCGAATAGACCGCGGAATTGATGGAGCGGGATGGATTTTTTATCGGCGATTTCGCTGTTGGGCGCGCTGGCCCACACGAAGCCCACGCGTTGGATACCGGGTCGGTGACCGTTAGGGAGCGGTTGCATGGAGCGTTGCACGGGTTCCAGATAGGCCGGGCTGCTCAGTTCGGATTCTTGATTCAAACCCATGAGGTGCGGCAGACTCATGAGCGGGGCATGCACATCGTGAGCCGGAGCGGGATCACTGGTGCTCACCACGCTGGCTAGGCCGGTTTGTTGGGAGAGCAATCGCTTGAGCTGCGGCTGGCACTGGAGGTGCACTTCCTCGGTGTGGCTCAGCATTTGGGCAAAGCGCACAAACATCAGTGTATCGCCAAAACCCTGTTCGCTGTGGAGCAACAGGCGCCGGCCACGTAGCGGTTCGCCACGCCATTCGGGGCTGGCGTCGGTGGGTTTCGCTTTTTGCCGAGCGGCCCAGCGGTGTTCATAATCGCGCCAACCGCGGGAGTAATCGCCGAGCATCAGACAGGCCAAGCCGTGGTTCCAGCGCAGCACGGGATGGTTGGGCTGGTAATACATGGCCTTGCGATACTGGACGAGCGCTTCGGGCACGCGGTTTTGTTCCTCTAATAACCAGCCTAGATTGACGGCGGCCGGGATGGATTCGGGGCAGAGGTCGAGTTCCTGCTCGAGAGCAGCCTCGGCGGCAGCGGGGTTGCCGAGGAGTTTATGGGCATTGGCAAGCCCGAGGCGCAGGCCGGATTCCGTTGGACAGAGCTGGATTCCGGCCTCGAATTGTTCGAGCGCTTCGGCGGGGTTTTGAAGCTGGAGCAGGGCGGAGCCGAGGTTGTAGCGGATGGCCGGGCCATCCTGCCCAAGGGCCAACAGGCGCTGATAGACGACAACGGCCGGTCTGTGCGCTCCCTGTTTTTGGAAGTGCAGGCCTTGTTGCTGCAGTGCCTCGATTTCTGTGGAGGCGTTGCTGTAATTGCCTATGCCGTTTTGCATGATTGGCTATTCTCCGCTGTCCAATAAGTATTTCGGCAATATGAAGAGGAACTTTAGTTTTTTTCAAAAAAATTACCGACCGTACAAAACGGTCGGTAATATTGGTGATAATCTTAAAATCGGGACTATTCCAGCTCCACAGCAACATTTGAATGTTTTTTAGCATCCAGTTCAAAATCCGTCCGTCCGGCTTCCGCCATTTGGGTAAGTTTATAGATACGTTCGCCTGTTTGGATAAGTTGCTTAAGGGCGTTAGTTTTCTTATCTTTGAATGTCAGGGAAATCGACGATGATTGTTTTCCATCCTTTAACATCGATCCACTCATGGTGATTTCGTTCAGTCGGTTTAACTCGCCCAAGGCCGTTTGGACCTCAGCTTCGTCAGGAGGAACCATGCCACGAATGACTTTTACCAAGGGAGCAAAGCGAAAGAAGCCTCCAAAATCGTTTTTACTGATTAAGTCGCGATGATCTCCTTTGATCGGGTTTTCGTTTTTACCATTATTAATAGCATTTGCATGGTTGCGGCTACACAGGAAGATACCTTCCTCTGTTTGCGCAATTTGCATTCCGACCGTCGCAAGCATTGGGAGGAGTCCCTGAACCTGCGGATTGTTAATGATTTTGTTGAGGTTCTTGCGGTTCTCAACGGTCATACCTAGCATCAACTGAGGCGAAGGTTGCGGGCCAAAATCACCCTCTTCCATTTTTAGACCATCCCAAACGGCTAAGAAATCTCCCTTTGGTATCTCCATTAGCCCCTCCAAGGTGAGACCTATCATTGCCTCAGCCTGGGCGACCATCTCCTCGACACCTTCTTGTGCTAATAGTTCAGGAAGTACATGCTTATTCATCATTTCCCGCATCGGTTTCATATTCATGGCGAAACCCATGGCCATAATTGAATTATTCGGGATGAGGTCTACCAGTTCCTTGTCCAAGCCTCCCCTACTCAAATCTCCCTCAATCAGCTCTGTTTCATTGTATTCAACAGCAGCCATATCCATACGGCCCGCTTCAAAATTCATGGTGAGGGCGTAGGCAGCATTTTTACTAAGCTTTTCTGTAAGTCCGAACCCAAACGCTTCTTCAGCTCCAGGTATAGAGGACATCAGACTCATGATCTGATCATATTCAATCCAGGCAGACATATCGGCCTTGGTGCTCAATAGAGATACAAGACGTTCATCTTTGATCTTTGCCTTACGATTGATCGTCTTATCCAGAAGGTTGGCAATTTTCTGCATCTGTTTGGGATCGCTGCTGCCCACGGCCACCATTGCCTTTGAAGTCCAACCGATGGTTGCGGGAGCGCCCGGCATACTGAGTTGGGTGTAGCCTTCTTGTGCTGTCTTAATAAGCGGTAAGCCTGCTTTAGCCGTGATGAAATCGATTGCCTTGTCCAAGGCTTTGGCATCCTTCAGAGAAGTGATTAAGCCTCCGGTTACAGTAGGCTCACCAAATTCCTCGGCTGGAGCACCAAGTTTGATGAAGATATGTATCGGCTCGCCAAGATCAATGCCACTGGCCTCGGGATCATCAAGAATCTTAAGAGCGAGTTCATTGTCAACCATCTCGGCTTTTGCCATTTTAACGAGGTCAGACTGAAGGAATTCGTCATAACCGCCTTTTTTCAGCAAATCCCCAATGCGGACGGAAATAATGGCGGTGGCGTCCTTTGGTAGATGGCGCGTGTTATTCGGTAGTTTTCCCTGAGCATTGGCCGAGTCTAGGCAAATATTTAAGGTGAGAATGGCGGCGACAAGCCAGCCCCATGTTAAAGCAAACGTGGTTTTTAGCATGATTTTCATATTTTTTATGGTTTACGCACAAGCGGAGAAGAGGGTTACAGGGGATCAATCCTACTAGCTTGTGGAGTATTGCATACGGAGATTTTACGGCTGTGAATAACTTGCGCGAGATAATTTTTGAAAAAATCGCGTCATTTTTCCCGGCTAGCTATACTGGGCCCTGTGAAGAAGGGGATCAAACTGATGCTGCTTTTGGTGCTGGTCGGCTGTGGTAAGGATACAACCGAAACCAGTCAGCCTCGGGAGAATTTCAATGCCAACGCCAGCGCCCGACCGGAATTGAATGTCTTTGAAACCCCCGGTTTTTGGGAGCAGGCAAATAAGGTGATCACGCCCGATGGTAAGACAAACCTCACCACGGCGGTGAGCCATGCGACTTGGGGACTCAAAGGACATCATTTACTGATCGAATCCGAAGTGCGCGCCGGCGGTAACATGAAGCATAATTTGGTGGTAAAACACTTTAACGAACTGGCCCCCACCAACCAATACCAGAGCGTATGGTTTCAGGATGATGGGCTCGTACAGGGCTTTGCGGGAAATTGGCGGGCCAATCAGGGTCGTCTCGACTGGAGGCTCATTTTCCCAAGCAACATCCCGGGCTTGGAATTCACCATGACCGAGACGTTTCCCAAACTCACCGATAAAATTTTTACCTACAACATAACCGAACAAGGACAAGCCATCAGCAACGGTCGTAGCACGGCGAATTTTCTTGGGGAAACCATAGATCAGCCGCCGCGAGCCTTTCCGCCCTTGCCGGAGATGGCGCCCCTCGGTCAGGCCGGGGTTTGGGAGGAGTTGCAAACCATCAAGCATGCCAGCGGGGATGTGAAACTCAAAGGCCAAAGCCGCATGCGTTGGACGCGCAGTGGCCGGTGTCTCATCAACGAAGGCGTAGTATATACCGAAAACCGGCCGGAATATTTTTTATGGGTAAAAACCTGGGATGCGGTGGAGAAGCATTATCGTTATGCGTACTTCTTTGAAGATGGCCCGGTGCACCATTTCGTGGGCCAATGGAATCCGCAGGCCAAATCCATCCACTGGCAATCGGTTCAACCGCCGGGCGCCATTGAGATTCGGGAGTTCGTCAAACAACGCGGCGAACGCAGCTGGACCTTTACTGTCATGGATGGCCCCAACCGTAACTCCGGGAGCGGCACCAGCAAATTTATTTCCAAGTAACTGCTGGCGCTTACTCCGCCTCGGCAAAGGCTTCGCGCAGGATGGAAACGGCGGTGGGCAGAGTGGTCGCTAGTTTATCCAGCCGATTTTGCACCTCACGCGCCGCCTGTTCATGGCCGCGTTCCAGCAGCCGGCGATACCAGTTAACGAAAGCGGCGCTCACGGTCTCTTCATTGGCCGGATCGGATAGCGTTCCCGGTTTGCCGGTCATCACGTTGCACATGATTTGCCCCGCTTCATTCAAGGGATGATGCGGTTGCGTGGCGTCGGTGAAATACGGCAGCGCTTCAGTGAATTGGCCGGCCGAGAGCAGGGCAATCCCGCGTTGCTTGCGGATCTCCGGATGCGTGAGATCCTCCTGAATGGCGCAATCCGTCCAGCGCAGAGCGATGTCTGCGTCGATCAGGTGCCCATTGACAATCTGGCTGCCCAGCGACCAAAGCGTTACATTCATCGTTCCCGATTGAATCGCTTCGTGCAGCAGTGCAATGGCTTCCTCTGGTCGATCCTCCTGCGTGAGCAGTCGGGCAAAATCATGGCGGATCCCCGCATGGTCCGGCTTCAAATCCAAGGCGGTCCGGTACTGTTCCAATGCCTCGTCGGCCTGGTTTTGTTTGGCCAAACAATCCGCCAGTAAATGATGCGGAGCCGCGCCTGTGGAGTCGAGGAAGGGAGCGCAATAAGTCTGCTCGTCCTGCTTGGAAATGCATTCGCGCATAGGATCAATGGCGTCCTCCACTCGACCGCTCTTGAAGAGGGCCAGTGCGTACATAAACAAGATGGAACTAGTGGGGCCGCAATCCTTGGCCAACGGGCTTTCGGCAACCTCGATGAGTTCCTCGTGCATTTCCGATTGCAACAGCAGATTGGAGAACACACTGAGCAATCGCTCGCGCACTTCCGGCGAAATGCCGTCGGGCGGATATCCAGAAACGATCTGGAATGCCCGTCGGTTGGTCTCCAAAGCCTTTTCCACATCACCACGATTGTAGAGATCCAAGGCGTAGCTCATGAGCAACGTAGGTTCCTGAGGCGAATCTTCCAAGGCGCGTTCCAAAAGCGTGATGTTCCGGTCAATCTTATTGCGGCTGGTCTTGATTTCCTCAGCGTATCCGTAGTGATTCAGGGCGCCTTTTCCAAAGCCCGTTTTCATCTGCCAATCCTTTGCCCGCACCTCGGTGGAGGAGAAAATTTGTTCGTGAATGATGCCCACAAAATGCAGTCCCGGCGCGTTACGCACAAGGCGGGGAATGTAATGCCACGCATCGGCCATGGGCTGGTAGCCGCCATTGGGTTTCGGCTCGAGATGCACGCATCGAATGCGGCAGCCCATCAGGTTAGGCGTGGCCATATCCTGTCGGAGCCCATTCAGACCTTCGGCAGTGAGCACCTCGTCCGCATCCAACACCAGAACCCAATCACCTCGAGCATGCTCGAGCGCGAAATTACGGGCGGCGGCGAAATCATCGCACCAATCGAAATGATGTACTTCGGCCCCGTGGGCCTTGGCGATTTGCACCGTGCGATCGGTGGAGCCGGTGTCCACCACCACAATTTGATGCGCCACGCCATCGAGGGCGGCCAGACATTGATCGAGGAATTGCTCCTCGTTTTTCACGATCATGCTGACGCTCAGACGGGGCTCCTCGGTGAGTTCTGGAAGAGCCGGCCAATCTTGGGTGGATGTGGTGAGGTCGGTTTTTTGCTGCAGCGATTGCCAAGCTTGTTGGGCTACCTCCCACTGAGGGGTGAGTTTGACGAGCCGTTCGAGACAAGCCAAGGCCTGTTGTTCATCTTCGGCATCCAAGGCGATCTCCGCTAAATGCAGATAGGCTTCCGGATGAAAAGCGCGTAATTCAATCGCCTCCAGTGTGGCGTTCCAGGCCTCCATGCGACGGCCTTGGCTCAGAAGTTTCTGGGCTTGAGCGAGATTGCCTACAGCGGCTGCCCCGGGGATTTTGAGGGTTGGTTTTGCAGCAACCTCAATTTGGGGTTCGAGCTCGGCGGCCTCGGTTGTTTCCTCAATCGGAGTTTCAGCCGGGAGCGCCTTAAGGTTTTCAGCGGCGATGTCGTTATAGGGATCGAGCTCGAGCGCGCGCTTGAAACAAGCCCGTGCTGTCTCTATGTCCTGTTCGTGATGGAAGCAGACACCCAAGGCGAGAACCACCTCAATATCTTCAGGCAAATGCTCGGCCAGTTGCACATAAAGCTTGGCCGCTTCCGCATAGTTTTCCGATTTGAAATTGGCCGAGGCCAATAGCTTGAGTGCTTGGGGATTGTCCGGCTGGGCTTTCAATACGTATTCCAAATGGGTTTCGAACAGTTCAAAATTATCCACCACAAATGCCGCGCCCGCGACTTGCAAATGGTTTTCCGGATCCTCGGGTTGCAATTCCACCTTACGCTGAAAGGCCGCCAAGGCGGCTTCGGCTCGGCCGGTTTGATAATGGAAATTGCCGAGGGCATTCAACAGGTCCAAGTCATCCGGATGATGGACCAGCCCTTGGGTCAACAGCTCTACGGCGCCAGGGAGATCCTCAGTTTGCAGGCATTGCTCGATGGATTTGAGAATATCCGCCACCGGCGGAAAAGGCTCTTCGGTGCCGACCACTTCCTCTGCAACGGATTCGGCTGGCTCGACCCATTCGGTAACTCCCAAAGCTTCCAGATTGGTGATCGCCATTTCGTTTTCCGGATCGAGCAGTAACACGCGTTGAAAAGTTTCCACCGCCGCATTCTTTTCCTCACCTAACGTTAAGCATTTGCCCAAGGCCAGAAGGTTTTCTGGATTGTCTGGTTCCAATTCCACCAGCTTGGAAAAGAGCCGGCCGGCATCGAGAAAACGACCCGATTCTAGGTTAACCTTTCCAAGGAAATGGAGTAGCCCGGGATTCTCCGGTTCAATTTCCATGGCTAGACCCAGAGCGCTTTCGAATTCCTCCAAACGATCCAGTTCATAACAGGTCATCGCCAGCCGCGTGTAAGCGTTGGCATCCGATGGGGCGAGTTCGATTAGATGCCGGAATTGATTTCGGGCTTCCTCAAAATCCTGGAGATTAAACAAAAGAGCTCCGTAGCCTTCGACCAACGCGGCATCCTGAGGATCGGCCAGCACCGCCTGTTTTAATTCCTCAAGAGCGGCCGTGGAGTTTCCTGCCTGCATAAAGAAATCCGCCTGTTCCAGAGCCGACTCCGCCGCCGGGTCGGGGGTAGCCAACGTTTTACTGGGTTCGTTCTCTACAGTTGCCACGTTATTCTCCTGTTGAGCCATGGCGGTCCGGACGGCTTGCAGGTTGTCCTGAGCCAGATCATCTTCCGCATTGAACTCGAGCAGCTGTTCATAGGTGTTTTCTGAGCGCGTCAGGTCGCCGGTTTTGAACTGGCAATAAGCCAAAGCGTGCAGGGATTGCACAGTGATTCCGTGCGCTTCAGCGATCCGCTCGTATTTCTGACTGGCGGTTTCGTAGCGCCCTTCAGCGACATCCAGATCCGCGGTTAGACGAAGTGCATCGGCATGGGTGGGATCCAAGGCTAGAGCCTGTTGTAGAGCCGCTGCACAGGTATCGGCATCTCCATCGTGATAGGAGGCAATGGCGTGGTGGATGTGATCCTCCACATTTTCGGGTTGTGCATTGGTGAGTTCTTGGAAAAGCGTGCGCGACCAGGTATAGCGGCCGGCCAAAAATAATTGCGTGCCCAAGGCTCGCAGAATCATCGGGTGCCGATCGGTGAGTTGGAGGGCTTCGTCCAATGGGGCGATTGCGCCAATGTGGTCGTCTTGGGCGTAGCAGGCATCGGCCTGCTGGAGCAGGGCATCGAGCGGACTGGGGGTAGCGTTATCCTGGCTCATATTCGTTCCTTCGTTTTTATGCACAACTTAGTGTTCTTGGAGCAGCAAATAGCGGGCCAAGTTTTATTTTCGGTAAAAACTTAAAAAAACAATTAAAAATTATAAATATGCGGCTTGGTTTTAGGTAATTTACCTGTTTAAAAATTTATTTACCTATTTTTAGTTAGGCAGTGGCGGCTGGTCTGGTAGCGTTTAGGAGGTGCAGGGCCCAGTTTATCCGGGTAAAAAGGAAGTCCTGCACCAAGCAACCTTGCGGAGAGGGCGTGGGCGCGCACGCCTGAGCCGCCTCCAGCCAGGTCGGCCGGCCGTGATATCCATTTTGCGATACCCTTCCCGGGTTGTGGCTAAGGCGACCTTGGGCCTTGCCTCTATACCCCTCCGGTGATGTGAGAGTGGGTTTAGCAGGGAGGATGTAAAATCGAGCCGGCCGGAGGTTTTTGAAAACCTACCGACCGGCGCTAACCCAACAATTAACAACTGACTTCCCGCTTCGGCTTAATCCATTTACCGTTTTAAGGGAATGCCATTTTGAAACAATTATTGTCGCAGTAACTGCAATGCTGCATTAGGCAGATTATTGGCCTGAGTAAGCATCTGCGTACCAGATTGTACCAGAATCTGATAGCGGGCGTAGTTTGTGGCCTCGGTGGCAACATCAACGTCCGCCACGCGACTAATGGCTGACTGGAGGTTCTCTTTGGTGATATTCAGCTGATCGTTCGTGAAGTTCAACCGAGATTGCACAGCACCCAACTGAGCGCGGTCAATCGCGATTTGGCTAATAGCTGACTTTACTGCCTCCAGTGCTACTCCTGCCAATGTAGAAGTGGTAAGCATAACAGCAGCGGAAACCGCCGCACTGTAAGCTCCTACAGTTGTTCCTGCTCCTAAGTCGATTGGTGGCATCGAAAAAGTGTTTCCTTCAGAATCAACGGTTACATTAAGAGTTGCCGAACCAAACATGGATACGGCGTTGTAATCTTTGGTCCGTGTATTATCCACGTAGTCTTGCAACTGCTTGAATTCTTTTTGGTAAAGATTCAAGTCAGATTGAGACTTCGTACCGTCCTTCGCGAGCATGGCTAGCTCACCCATACGGCGTAGGGCTTTATCCATCGTTTTCATGAAGCCGTCCTGAGTTTGGGTAAAGGATACAGCGTTCACCACGTTACTGAGTGCTGAGTCCAAACGTTTAATTTGGGCCCGCAAACGTGAAGTCACCGCTAGACCGGCAGCATCATCAGATGGTTTAATGATTCGAGAACCGGAACTTAATCGGCTCAAGGATTTGGACAACTCCGTTTGGCTAGTATTTAAGTTATTAGCCGTTTGGAGCGCCTCCATGTTGGTGTTGATAACCATTTTTCGTTCCTTCGTTTATGTTGTTGGTAGTGGGTTAAAATCCGTTTTTTCCAAGTTAATTGTTCACCAGTTGTTTGATCTTCAGCTTCGCATCGGCCGATCCGGCAGCAGCTTGGTTGTTTTGACTGATCTCGTTGTAAATTTCCTCGCGCATCACGGGCACTTCCATTGGTGCTTCGATTCCAATGCGGACATTGTCATTATCCACCCGCAGCACGCTCACGGTCACGTTGCCGTTGATGACGATGCTTTCTTTCGGTTTTCGGGACAGGACCAACATGAGGTTATTTTCTTCTTCCGGTTCGTTATGCGGGTTAGTTCCCCATGGGATGACAGAGCGATAATTCCGCCGCATTGAGTGGTACAATTTGGCGGGCTTCTCCTGTCTGTTGGTTGAAAACGATAGGTCCCTTCAAATTGATGGTCACCGTCTCATTGGGATGATAGGTGGCGATGCAGATCACCCGGGCGTCCTCCGGGGATTGGATATCAAGCAGTGCGACATCGTCATCGGCGACCTCCACGCCGTAATTACCCACGGCAAAGG
>CAJWMQ010000034.1 GCA_913042895.1 uncultured Verrucomicrobiales bacterium
CGTTGTCCTTGCTCTCGGTGTTTCAATATCCCTCGCCGACAAACCCAACATCCTTTTCATTCTTGCCGACGACCTAGGGTACGGCGATGTCGGTTGTTACAACGCGCAGTCCAAGGTGCCCACGCCACATCTGGATCAGTTGGCGAAGGAGGGTATTCGGTTTACCGACGCTCACAGTCCCTCGACAGTTTGCACTCCCACACGCTACAGCCTGCTCACTGGCCGTATGGCGTTTCGGCTAAATTATCGCGGGGTGTTTACCGGCGTGGGCGGGCCGTGCCTGATCAATCCCGGCCGGATGACGCTGGCCAGTTTGCTGAAACAACAGGGCTACGCCACGGCCATGTTCGGTAAATGGCACGTGGGCCTGACGGCTTTTGACAAAGAGGGCAAACCCATTCACCAAAACGGGTTGCCGGCTGTGCAGCGGATGGATTACGCACGCCCGATCAAAGGCGGGCCGCTGGATCACGGCTTCGAACAGTTTTTTGGAACGGCCTCGTGTCCGACGACCGATTGGCTGTACGCCTATATTGATGGCGATAAAATTCCCGTACCGCCCACGCGCATTGTGGATCGCGGGCCGCTGCCCAAGCATCCGTACTCACGCGACAACCGTCCTGGCATGATCGCGCCGGATTTCGATCTGGAAGAGGTCGACCTCGTGTTCCTCAAGAAGAGCCAGGAATTCCTCGCGCAACATGCCAAGGAATCCCCCGACAAACCGTTCTTTCTCTTCCACTCCATGCAGGCCGTGCATCTGCCTTCCTTTCCCGGTGACGCGTTCAAGGGCAAGACCAAGGCTGGACCACACGGCGATTTCATTTTTGAAATGGACCACATCGTCGGCGAACTGATGAAGACGCTGGAGCAGCATGGTCTCGCCAAGAATACGCTGATCATATTCACCAGCGATAATGGCCCCGAGGTGCCTACCACCATCGCCATGCGTCGTGACCATAAGCACGACGGCGCTCGCCCGTGGCGCGGCGTGAAGCGCGATCAATGGGAAGGCGGCCATCGCGTACCGTTCATTGCCTGCTGGCCCGGCCGCATCCCCGCCGGTCGCACGGCCGATCAAACCATCTGCCTGACCGACCTCCTAGCCACTGTGGCGGCGATAACCGAATCCAAAATCCCTAACAACGCCGGCGAGGATAGCTTCAATATTTTACCCGCGCTCCTCGGCGGTAAGGAGCCCGTTCGCGAATACACCCTGCACCAAACCATCAGCCTTGATCTGGCTATCCGCCAAGGCGACTGGAAATACCTCGATCACCGCGGTTCCGGAGGCAACAACTATCACCGTGGCGGTGAGTGGGGTATGAAACAGTTTGCTCTGCCCGAGAAAGCGCCCGGCGCGCCGGGGCAATTGTACAACCTCAAAACGGATCCGGGCGAAATAACCAATCTTTACCTAGAGGAATCCGAGCGCGCTCAGATGCTTAAGACCAAGCTCGAGGAATTCAAACGCTCTGGCCGCAGTGCGCCGCGGAATTAGTGGTTGCGCTCGATGGTCAGATTAACATAATCCAAAAAACCCGCCGGACCGAAAGTCCGACGGGCTACCCAACCTGTAATGCCCCCCATGCTCCTCCATCGGGGGGCTTACTTTTTAATAGACGCAATTCCTCTGGATAGGTTTCAGTCTTTCTTGGTTTCGCCTGTTTTCGGGATAGGGTTCGGTGCTGGGGGAGGATCAGGCGTGGTCACTTCGTTGGTGCGCCCGAGCAACCCCATCGCCGCATTGCGGGCATCGGATAGCGCTTCGGGTGAGAAATTTTCCGGAGGCGTTCGTAGCGCCTGCCGCGCATCCCGATGGCCGTTGGCGGAGGCGATGTGAAACCACACGTAAGCCTGATGCCAATCGGGTGGTTGATTGGTGAAATAATTTACCCCGCGCAAAAACTGTTCGTGGGCGAGCACCTCGAGATTCTTCCAAGATTGTAGCTGGCCTTTGAAATTCCAGTCGCGCCGAACCACCATGTGGCCATCGTGAAACCGGTATTCGGTGCGCGGCACGCCGTTGGTGTACCAGGAACGTTGCAGGAGGCGAAGGCCGTTGGTGTACACGGCTTCGTGGCTGGGCGCGCCATTGATGTGTTGCCGGGCCAAGGTGCCGGTGAAGGGTTCGGTAGCGTCCGGTTTGAAAAACAGGCCATCACGTTCTTCCAAGACCAGATTCGCCGGGCGCGTGGGCTCGGTGGAAATCGGTTCCGAACTACACGCCACCAGACCGCCGGCGAGGGCGGCCAATAAAAAACACCTCCCCATAGGGAAAGGTGTAGTGAAAATTCAATCGTTTGCCGAGCCGCAAATAGCGGCTCATCGCGGCGAAGCGGAATTGATAAACCCGATCATGGGCGGTGAGGCTGGGCGCGGGCGCGCATAAAGCATCGGGTTCCCCGCCGGATCCACGGGCGTGATCGTGACGTTAAACTGACTTAACGATTGTTGGCGCCAATCAGTGCGATTGCGAAACAGGCCGCCGATAAACGGTGCGTGGCTGAAGTAAGGCACATTTTGTCGGCTGAACGTGCGCAGCGAATGGGCATGGCTGCCAATCTGCATCGGCACGCCTGGGTAGGCTTGGAACTGTGTGTTCAAGGCACTGAACGAGGCGGGGCCGTTTTGCCAGCGGCCGGCGAAGTTTACATCCACCAGACCATTGGCCTGCACAAAAGGCAGCGCGGTAAACTGCACCGACTGTTGCGCGCTCAAGTCCGGAGCGAGTAGCCACAGAATCAGCAGACTGATGGACCAACGATTCATTGCCAACACTATGCGTTGAGTCACCCGATTCCGCAAGCTTGCGCGGGCGGGAAATTGGCTCTAGCGTTTCGGCATGAAATCCTTGGTCTGGCTGGCTTTGAGCCTTTTTTTAGTGCCCTCCATTTTTGCTCAACCCCAAGGTTATTTATACGATGAAGCCAAGGTGCCCCACTACACCTTGCCGGACCTGCTCACCACCCAAAAAGGCACCACTGTGAAGACGGTGAAGGATTGGGAGACCCGGCGCCGCTCGGAGGTGTTGGCCTTGTTCGAGGAACACATGTACGGCCGCTCGCCCGGTCGGCCGGCCAAGCTGAGTTTTCACGTGGTGGAAGAAGCCGAGCGGGTACTCGGTGGATTGGCTGATCGCCGACAGGTGGAGGTGCGGTTTGCCGGCAAGGCGGATGGCCCGCGCATGACAGTTCTGATCTATCGCCCAGCCAAGGCTCGTAAGGCCGTGCCAGCATTCCTCACGCTCAACTTCCGGGGCAATCATACCATCCATGCCGATCCGGCCATTCGCCTGCCGCATTCCTGGGTGCGCGGGCGTACTCAGGGTGAGACGGTCAACAATCGCGCCACGGAAAAAGGCCGCGGAGTTGCCGCCCACCGTTGGGCGGTCGAAGCTATTCTCAAACGCGGCTACGCGCTGGCGACCCTTTATTATGGAGACATCGATCCGGATTTTGATGACGACTGGCAGAACGGCGTGCATGCCCTGTATCCCAAGCCCAAGCCGAACGAATGGGGTAGCGTGGCGACCTGGGCCTGGGGCTTGAGCCGGGCAATGGATTATTTAGAGACCGACCAAACGATTGATGCCCGGCGTGTGGCCGTGATGGGCCATTCGCGATTGGGCAAAACCTCTCTGTGGGCCGGTGCTAGCGATCCCCGATTCGCGATGGTGATCTCCAATAACTCAGGCTGCGGCGGCGCGGCCTTGTCCCGTCGCACTTTTGGCGAAACGGTGAAGCGCATCAACACCAGCTTTCCGCACTGGTTTAATGACAACTTTCAGAAGTATAACGGCAACGAAAATGCCTGTCCGGTGGATCAGCACATGTTGGTCGCGTTGGCCGCGCCGCGGCCGGTGTACATCGCCAGCGCTGTGGAGGATCGCTGGGCCGATCCGTATGGCGAATTCCTATCCGGTCTGCACGCCAATCCGGTTTATCAATTGTACAAGCTGCCAGGAATGCCCGCAGCCAAGCAGCCGGCCGTGGATCAGCCGGTGATGGGTACGATCGGCTATCACGTTCGCACGGGGAAACATGATGTGACCGATTTTGATTGGGAACAGTACTTGAAATTCGCCGATAAACACTTTAAGGCAAAAAAGTAATGGTTTTCCGACAAATAATTTACATGGTGACGCTTTCCCTTCGATTGCCAGTCGTAACCAAAACGTATAAACTGCACCACCTCACATGAGAATGCCTAAAATCATTTTTACGATGGCCGCGCTCCTCGCGCTGCTCCAGCCCCTGCATGCGGTTGTGCCCGCTTGGGAAAAGGAAGCGCCAGAAACCGTTGCTGACCTGTTGGCTATTCAGAAACAGGTCCAGAAAGTGTTGCCCAAATGCATGGCTGCGACGGTGACCCTCCAAATGGGCGGATCCTCGGGCAGCGGCGTGGTCGTCAACAAAGAGGGCTTAGTGCTGACTGCCGGCCACGTTTCCGGCCAACCCGGCCGGGCAGTGAAAATCATTCTCGCCGATGGCCGCGAGCTGAAAGGCAAGGCCCTTGGAATGAACGGCAAAACCGATTCTGGCCTAGTGCAAATTACCGATCCGCCCAAAGACCTGCCGGTGATCGAGTACGATAAAAGTAAGGAGGAACTTCCCGGGATCGGTCAATGGTGTATCGCTGTAGGCAATCCTGGCGGCTTGGATAAAGACCGCGGAGCAGTCGTGCGCGTGGGCCGGATCATCAGTGCCACTAAAGACACGCTGCGCACCGATTGCATGTTGCTGGGCGGTGATTCGGGCGGACCGTTGTTTGATTTTAACGGCGTGGTGATCGGCATTCACAGTCGTATCTCTAGTCGGCCGGATCAAAATATGCACGTTGCCATGCCTGCCTTCCAGGAAGACTGGGATACCCTTATCAATAGTAAGGTGATTGGTGGCCGGATCGGCGGCAATCCTCAGCCAGACCGCGCCTTCCTCGGCGTGTTCACTGAGGACAATGAGAAGGGCGCGCTGGTATTGGAGGTGCGTGAAGATTCACCCGCCGCCAAGGCTGGCATTCAAAAAGACGATATCATCCAAAAAGTTGACGACAACGAAATTAAAGGTGCGGAGGCGTTGACCGATGAGATTCGAAAAATGAAACCTAAAGCCAAGGTTAAGGTCACGCTCCTGCGTGATGGCAAAGAAAAAGTCCTCGAGGTTGAACTGGGCGCCCGTTAAATCCATTTATCATATCATGAAATTTGTACGCATTTTTCCCCTGTTGCTTGGAGCGGCTCTGACGCTGAACGGCGCCACGTTGTCTACTAAGCTGCGAACCGACGGCACGGAACTGCGCGCCGCCTTTGGTGAAGCCGCCGGTGATGTGGCCAAGGCTTGCACTGTGAACATTTACGCCGGCTCCAAGTTCACCGGACTGGGCACCGTGATCTCCAGTGACGGCATTGTGGTGGCTAAAAATAGCGAGATCGATGTGGCCGATCCGGGCGCCCTGCGCATCGTCGGCCCAGGCAAACGCATTGGGCGCACCCGCATTCTGGCCCGTGACATTGCTTATGACCTCGTGTTTCTAGACCTAGGCCGCGAGGTGGATCCCGGTTATGAATGGGGCGACATCACGGCCTTGGACCACGGCACTTGGGTGGTGGCCGGGGTGGCTGGTTCCTCCTCTGGACCCAGCGTACGGGGTGGCGTTTGCAGTGCCATCACGCGCGAAATCAAAAAGGCCGGCGGCGTAATCGGGGTTATTCTCGGCGGTAAAGACGGTAAGGAATTTGGTGGTGTGGAGGTCACTGAGGTGGCTAAGGAAGGTCCGGCTGAAAAGGCGGGAGTGAAGAGGGGCGATGTTATTTTTGCGGTGGACGGCCAAGAAGTTTTTGACCGAGCTAAGATGATTGAGAAGGTCAAGAGCCATGACCCAGGCACCGCCATTAAGGTGACGCTCAAGCGGAAAGATAAGGAGATGGAACTGGAGATTACGCTGGGTTACCGCCAGCAGGTTTTTTCCGAACTCAAAAACCGCAACGATCGCATGAGCGGCAAGGTGAGTGTTCGCCGCACAGGCTTCAAGCGAGTGATTCAGCATGAGGTTTCCTTGGGTCCGCTGGATATGGGCGGTCCGCTATTCGATCTGGAAGGACGGCTGATTGGCATCAACATCGCCAAGGCCAATCGCGTGGAATTCTTTGCAATTCCGGTTTCTGATATCCGGGCGATTTTGGAAGACAAAGCCCGCGAGATATCTGAGGCCCGTGGCGAATAGATGGGAACTAATTCCCGGAAGTTTATAACCCCGCTGGTTCAGTGGGGTTTTCTTTTGGGCATTGTTCTTTTCCGACAGCGAGGTAACCGGCGTGTTCTGCCATAATCAAAGCGCATCATTCGAGTACTTGTCGCGCCCGGAGACTACACCCTTCCTTAGGGTGCGGTGTGTCTGGAAAAACTTTTTGTTTGTTTACCGCAAAAACGCCTCGTGGAGACCGCCGTCGACGCTGATGACTTGGCCGCAGGTTTTGTTGAGGCGTTTTGTCAGTAGAAGATAAAACGCTTCGGCCTGATCTTCGGGGGTGATCGGGTCGTTGGTCAATGTGCGGCTGGCATAAAATTTGGCCAGCTTGCTGCGCAGGGAATCGTCGCTTTCTTTTTCGGTGTACTTGATTCCGTATTTAGCGAGGGAGCCAATCACGCGATCGCGCGGGAACATGCTGCTGCCCTGCACCACGGTGGCCGGAGCCACGGCGTTGACACGCACGGCGGGAGCCAGCTCGATGGCTAGTTCGCGCACGAGATGATTGGCGGCGGCCTTGGAGGTGTCGTAGGCAACGCTGCCTTTCTTGGCGACTACGGCGTTGGCGCTGGTGGTGAGGATCAGGTTACCGGAGAGACCCTGCTCGCGCCAGGTGTTGGCGGCCTCGTCGCCGACGATGTAACTGCCCTTGACGTTGACGCCGAAGGTGAAGTCCCATTTATCATCGGGAATGTGGCCGGTGGTATCGCTGGGCCAGAAGACACCGGCGGTGACGCAAATGCTGTCGAACCCGCCATAGGCGAGGGCGACTTCGTCGAGCATGGCGCGCACGCTGGCGCGGTCGGTGATATTGCAGGCGAGACCGATGGCGGGGCCGCAGTTGCTGATGCCGCTGCCGGCGACGCCAATCCCCACTCCGTATTGGTCGGTGATTTCCTTGGCGGTAGCCTGAGCGGCGTCGAGGTTCATGTCCACGCACACGACATGCGCGCCGTCGCGCACCACGCGATGGGCCACTTCGCGGCCGATGCCGCTGCCGGCGCCGATCACCACGATGACCTGTCGAGCGAGTTCCTTCTCAGCGGGCATGCGCTGTAGCTTAGCTTCTTCCAGCGCCCAGTATTCGATGTCGAAAGCTTCCTGCTGTGGGAGGGCGATGTATTTGTCGATCGCCTCGGCACCGCGCATCACTTCCACCGCGCAGTTGTAAAACTCCGCGGTCACGCGGCTTTCGCTTTTGTTCTTGCCCCAAGCGATCATGCCGCAGCCGGGGATGAGAATCACGGTAGGGTTGGCATCGCGCATGGCGGGTGAGCCGGGGCGCTTGCAGTTTTTGTAATAGGTCGCGTAATCCTTGCGGTATTGCTTGAGGCCGGCGGTCAGCTCGGCTTTCAAAGTCTCGACGTATTGATCCACAAAGGCATCGTCGAGCTTCTTGTTTTTCACGGCTTTGAGCGGCACGTAGAGCGGCTTGATTTTGGTGCGCAGAAAATGGTCCGGGCAGCTGGTGCCCAGCTCGGCGAGGCGTCCGGCCTCTTTGCTATTTACAAAACGCAGGATGGTGGCGTCGTCTTGGATGGTGCCGATGAAGCGTTTTTGTTGGCTCACCTGGCCGCGCAGCCACGGTAGCAGCTTGGCGAACACCTTGCGGCGCACCTTTTCGGGTAGCGTGGCGTGTCTCTGGCCGCCAAAGGCTTTCTTGTCTCCGCCCTTTTTCTTGTAAGCTTTCTCGATGTACGTGGAGGCTTTCTCGATTAGATCCAGCGAGAGATAGTAGCAATCCTTCTCGTCATCCGCCCAGTTGATCAGGCCGTGTTGGCCGAGCATCACGCCCTTGGCCCGTGGGTTCTTGGCGGAGACCTCCTGCAAGGCGAGGCCGAGCTCGAAGCCCGGGCGCAGCCATGGCGTCCAGACAATATCGTCGCCGTACACTTCTTCGGTGATCTTTTTAGAATTCTTGGCCGCACAAATCGCGATGGGCGCATTCGGGTGCGTGTGATCCACGTGTTTACCGGGCACAAAGGAGTGCAGCGGGGTGTCGATGGAGGACGCGCGCGGATTGAGGTTAAACGTGCAGTGCGGGTACATGCCCACCATCTCATCCTCGGCGGGTGACTTGGGACCGCGCTTTTTCTTGTTCGCGTAGACATTTTGCAGCGCGATCAATTTTTCCTGATAAAGGGAGGCAAAATTCTCCTTTTTGGATGTACGCAAATCTCCGCCGGATCCTTTAACCCAGAGTACTTCGACCTTTTCACCCGTGAGCGGATCGGTCTCCATAATTTTGCTGGAAGTGTTTCCTCCGCCGGTATTGGTAATGCGCTGGTCGCTACCGAGCTTGTTGGAGCGATAAATGAGCCGATTGGCCGCATCCAGTTTCTTGACCTCGCTATCTTTCCAGAGGTCGTTCACGTATTTATACTTCTTCTTCGCCATGGGAAAAAATCGGAGCGCCAGTTCTCAGGGAAAATGGACTTCGATTCAAGTTAATAGAAAAACTCCGTGTTTCCACGTATGAATTAACATGTACAGGTAGGCGCAACCTACTTGTCGCGTTGTGCTTGAATGGCTTTGAATCGGACAGAGGCCTGTTGCCACTCTCTGGCATCGGCGGGCTGGAAGGTTTCCACATCCATCGAGTCTCGGACGCATTGGCGGGCGGTGGCCAGATCGGGGAGATGGCCGAGGGTGAGGGATTGGAGTAGCACATTACCCAGTGCGGTGGCTTCGGCGGGGCCGGCAATGACTTCTACCTCGCAGGCGTTGGCGGTAAATTGATTGAGCAACGCATTCCGACTGCCGCCGCCAACGATGTGGAGCTGCTGGATCGTGCGTCCTGAGAGCGCGGACACTTCATTCAGACGCTGGCGATACAGCAGGGCTAGGCTTTCCAGCGCGCATCGGATCAACGCGCCGGGCGAGGTCGGCGCGGTTTGGCTGGTCTCGCGGCAAAATTCGGTGATGGCGGCAATCATGCTTTCAGGTTTGAAGAATCGTTCGTCGCTGGGATCGATCAGGGCAGCAAAGGGTTTGGCATCGGCGGCGAGCTGCGCGAGCGTGGCGTAATCGTAATCCTCTCCGGCCTCGGCCCATTCTCTCCGGCATTCCTGCACGAGCCACAGGCCGATGATATTGCGCAAAAGGCGTACAGTATTGCCATGGCCAATTTCGTTGGTGAAGTTTAGATCTCGTGCGGCATCATTGATGATGGGTTCAGGGAGCTCCACGCCGATCAGACTCCATGTACCGGAGCTGAGGTAGGCCCATTGATCTCCATCGGCGGGGACGGCCGCGACCGCCGCGCCGGTGTCGTGACTGCATGTGGCTAGCACCTCGATCTCACCCAGCCCGCTGGCAGCGGCCAATTCGGGTTTTAGTGTGCCTAAACGCGTACCGCTGGGGATGAGTTCAGGAAACTTTTTGCGCGGCCAGTCGAAGGCATCCAGTAGTTTGTCGGACCAATTGCGTGTACGCGGGTTGTAGAGTTGCGTGGTGCTGGCCAGCGAAATCTCCGCCTTGGCCACGCCGCTGAGGAGATAATTGAAGCCGTCGCCCAAAGGTAGAAACGTGCGCATGCGCTCAATGCGCTCGGGGGATTCAGCGGCCATTTGAAAGAGCGAATTGATCTGCATGAACTGGATGCCGGTCTCCTCGTACAAAGTCTCCCACGGCAGGGTGTCCAGCGTCCGGTCAATGCCGCGTTGGTTGCGGCCGTCCCGATAACAAAAGGTCGGCTCCATCACCGTGCCGGTTTCATCGAGCAGAAAATAATCAAGCCCCCACGCATCCACGCTAATGCTGGCGATGGGTAGGCCGCGTTGGCCGGCGAGCGCGAGGCCGGTCTGCAGCTCGGCAAACAAAGCTTCAACATTCCAGTGCCGGCCGACTGCATCCTCGATGGGTACATTCGGGAACCGATGCAGTTCTTCCAGCGAAAGCTGGTTATCCTCCAGCGAACCCAGCATCAGCCGACCGCTTTCGGCACCGAGGTCACACGCGAGATAATGCATGCACGAATTGAACCGCCAAGACGCGAAGACGCCAAGGTAAACTCACGCAGTCGGGCGTGATAATAAAGCGGGATTGCCTTGCGCCGTGCTTTGCGTGTACGCCATCGGCATGGTGAAGACGGCGTTTTTGTATGCGGGCCAAGGGGCGCAGGTGGTGGGCATGGGCAAGGATTTGGCCGAGGCCTATCCGGAAGCCCGTGCCCTGTTCGACCGCGCCAACGCCGCGTTGGGCTATGACCTCGCGCAGATTTGTTTTGAAGGACCGGAAGCGGAGCTGACCAAAACCGAGAACGCGCAGCCGGGAATTTTCCTCGTAAGCTGGGTCGCCCAGGAACTCCTCCAGTCTCAAGTCTCTAATCTAAAATCTGACGCAACCGCCGGCCTGTCCTTGGGCGAATTCACCGCCTTGACCGCCGCGGGCGTAATGTCCTTTGAGGATGGCCTGAACGTGGTGCGCCAGCGCGGGCGGTTTATGCAGGAGGCCTGCGAGGCGACCGAGGGTGGCATGGCGGCGATTATTGGGCTGGACGAGGCGGCCACGCGCGAGGTGTGCATGGAGGCGGAGGTGGAATTGGCGAATTTGAATTGCCCGGGGCAACTGGTCATTTCGGGCACCGGCGCGGGAATCGAAAAAGCGTGCGAGCTGGCCAAGGAACGCGGCGCCAAGCGGGCGTTGCCCTTGCCGGTGGCCGGTGCCTATCACTCGCGGCTGATGGAGAGCGCGTGCCCGAAGCTGGAGGCAGCCCTGCGCGAGGTGGAGCTGAACCTGCCTGCTGTGCCGGTGATCTCAAATGTAACCGCGCAACCTCATGCGACGGCCGGCGAGATTTTGCAGCGGCTGGTGGAGCAGGTCACTTCGTCCGTGCGTTGGGAGGCGTCCATCCGGTATTTAATTGATGACGGTTTCACCCGTTTTATCGAGCTGGGACCGGGCAATGCCCTCACCGGTTTCATGCGCCGCATTGACCGCGGGCTGGAGATCCACAACGTGGCTGATGTGCCGAGCTTGGAAAAAACGGTTGCGGCGTTGAACGAATAACCCTACTCACCACTCTCCATTTACTATTAACTCAACATGTCACTTGAAAACTTAACTGCAGTGGTCACTGGCGCGGGCCGGGGAATTGGGCGCGCGATTGCGCTGAAGCTGGCCGAGGCCGGCGCGAACGTCGTGTGCCTTTCGCGCACCGAGGCGAATTCACAAAAGGTGGCGGATGAAATCACGGCGCTCGGTCGGCAAAGCTGGGCGGTGGCGGTGGATGTTGGCGATACCGCGGCCGTGGAAGCGGCGGTGGCCAAGATTCTGGAGGACACCGGCGGCATAAACATTCTCGTTAACAACGCCGGCGTTACACGTGACGGTCTGTTGATGCGTATGAGCGAGGCGGATTGGGATGCCGTTCTGGATACCAACCTGAAATCGGTTTTCACGCTCACCAAGGCCTTTTCCCGGCCGATGCGCAAGGCGGATAACGCGCGCATCATCAATATCTCCTCGGTCGTCGGTCTGATTGGCAACGCCGGGCAGGCCAACTACGCGGCGAGCAAGGCCGGATTGATCGGGTTCACCAAGAGCTGCGCCAAGGAATTTGCCGCTAGCGGCATCACCGTTAACGCCATCGCGCCCGGATTCATTGCCACGGACATGACCGATGAACTGAGCGACAAGGTGAAGGAGGCTATCAAGGCTAACATCCCAATGCGTAAATTCGGCGAGGTGGACGATATCGCCGAAGCCGTGGCTTATCTTGCTGGCCCTGGCGCCCGCTACGTGACCGGTCAGGTGCTGACCGTGGACGGTGGTATGGTGATGTAAGGACTTTTTACCCCGAAAAGCTATGCGGATTTGTGAATAAAAAAACGCGACTCGGGACTTGACGCTTGGCGGGAATTGGCTGACAAGCAACGCACATTTTTGAAGGAGAAATATGTCTGACGAAACTAGCACAGAAGACCGGATCAAGAAGATCGTGGTGGACCAACTGGGTGTGAATGCGGACCAGATCACCCCAGAAGCCAAATTCATTGAGGACCTCGGAGCCGATTCATTGGACACCGTGGAACTGGTGATGGCCCTTGAGGAGGAGTTCGGTAACGAAATTCCTGATGAGGAAGCTGAGAAACTCACGACCGTGGGCGATGTAATCCAATACATTGAAGCGGCGCAGGAGTAACCCTGCCCACTGAATTTCGGGCAGCTGGCCAACCGGTTCGGCTGCCCCTTTTTTTATGTCAAACACTGCGGACATACGGGTGGTCGTCACCGGGATGGGAGTGGCCTCCTCGCTAGGGTGCGAGGTAGAATCCTTTTGGCAAAACGTTATCAATGGCGAGTGCGGTATCGACCGCGTGACATCTTTTGATGTCAGCGATTTCGCATGCCAGATCGCGGCGGAGATCAAAGACTTCGATCCAACGCCAGCTTTTCCGAACCCTAAGGAAGTGCGTCGAGCCGACCGCTTCACGCAGCTGGGCATTTACGCCGCCTGGAAGGCACTGCAGGATTCTAGTATGAACCTAGATGAACTGGATCGCGACCAAATAGGCTGCTTCATCGGTAGCGGCATTGGCGGTCTGGGTACGCAGGAAACACAGCACAGCATCCTGACCGGGCGCGGGCCGGCAAAGATGTCGCCCTTTACCATCCCCATGCTCATCCTGAACATGGCTTCGGGTGTGTTCTCAATTTACAACGGCCTGCGTGGGCCAAACGTTGCCACCTGCAGTGCCTGTGCGACCAGCACTCATGCGCTGGGTGAAGCATGGCGCACAATTAAGATGGGGGATGCCAAAGCCATCTTCGCCGGTGGTGCCGAAGCCGCCGTCGTGCCGATGGGCATGGGCGGGTTTGCTGCCATGAAAGCCATGAGTACGCGCAACGACGATCCCAAGCGCGCCTCGCGACCGTTTGACAAGGATCGTGACGGCTTCGTGATGGGAGAAGGTGCGGGCGTGTTAGTGCTGGAGGAAATGGACCACGCAATCATGCGCGGGGCCAAGATTTACTGTGAGATTGTCGGGTACGGCAACACGGCGGACGCCAACCACCTCACCGCGCCGGATCCCGATGGCAAAGGTGCGGCGCGCTGCATGCAAATGGCTCTGCGTAGCGGCGGCTTGGACGCCCATAATATCGATTACATCAATGCCCATGGCACCAGCACGCCACAGGGCGATATTTGCGAGACCAAGGCCGTTCGGTCCGTGTTCAAGGAACACGCTGACAAACTGGCTGTCAGTTCCACCAAAGGCGCCACCGGGCACATGCTAGGTGCGGCCGGCGGCGTGGAAATGGTACTGACGGCGAAAGCCCTGCAAACAGGTATTTTGCCGCCCACCATCAACATCGAAAATCAGGATCCGGAGTGCGATCTTGATTACGTGGCGAACACAGCTCGCGAAGCGGAGATCAACGCCGCCCTTAGTAACTCCTTTGGGTTTGGTGGTCACAACGCCACCATTGCCGCGACCAAGTTTCACGGCTACGCTGCCCGGGTGGACTAATCGTGCTGCCGGCGCCCCGCCGGCAGATCAGCGATGACCGCAACTATCTGCCGGCGAGGCGCTGGCATCACTTGGAGCCATGAACTTCCTCAACCTCATCGAACGGAAACGGGATGGCAACGACTTGTCGGCCGATGAAGTGGCCGGATTGGTGGAGCAATTCACGGCAGATCAAATCCCCGACTACCAAATGGCCTCGTTCCTGATGGCGGTCAACTGCCGCGGCATGAGTGCGGCCGAGACGCGCGCCCTCACGTTGGCCATGCGCGATAGCGGCATGGTGCTGGAGTTTCCCGAAGACGATCGTCCAATCGTTGACAAGCATTCCACCGGCGGCGTGGGCGACAAGGTGTCCCTGGTGTTGGCACCGTTGTTGGCGTGTCTGGGCTGTCGGGTACCGATGATCTCTGGCCGCGGTCTGGGAATCACTGGCGGCACACTCGATAAACTCGAGAGCATTCCCGGCTTCGACACACAACGAACCGCTGCGCAGTTAATTGATCAGGTGCAATCGATCGGCGTGGCCTTGGGCGGGCAGACTGAAGAGATCGCCCCGGCAGATCGCCGCTTGTACGCGCTACGTGATGTCACGGGCACGGTGCCGTCGATTCCGTTGATCACCGCCAGCATCCTGTCCAAAAAATTGGCTGAAGGATTGGATGCGTTGGTGATGGACGTGAAGTTTGGGCGGGCGGCATTTATGCGGGATCGCGAAGCGGCCGAGGCGTTGGCGCAATCGATCACCGCCTTGGCCGAGGAATGCGGCGTGGCGTGTCGGGCAGTTTTGAGTGACATGAACACACCCCTGGGCCGGGCGGCGGGCAATTGGCTGGAGGTGAAGGAAGCGGTCGATTGTCTGGAAGGCCGTGGGCCGGCAGATTTGGAGATGTTAACCGTATCCTTGGCCGCAAATTTACCGGGCATTGATTCCGGGCGCGCCCGGGCAGAATTAGCTAGCGGCCGTCCGCGGGAGAAATTCACGGAACTGTTGATCGCCCAAAGTGCCGACGTGGATGCTTTTGAACAACAACTGGCCGAACCGGCGATGGCTCCGGTGGTTCGCGAAGTGACCGCGCTGCATGCGGGCGTGGTGGTGCGCTGCGATGCACAGGCGATTGGGGAGCTGGTTCGGGATTTGGGTGGTGGTCGTCAAACCAAGGCGGATACGATTGATTCGGCGGTGGGCGTAGATCAATTGGCCAAGCCGGGTGAGGAACTGACCGCGGGCGCGGTGCTGGCTCGGGTGCATACGCGGCAAGAAACCTGCGCCGACGCCGCCGTGGCGCGCTTGCGGGAATCGGTCGTAATTGGCGAAGAATTCCCGGATTTAGGCAAAATTGGGCCTGATTCAGTCGATTAAATCACCCATTGACATAGGCATTCACAGCTGGCATTATCCGCCGTTCCCCAAAGGAAATTAGGGGTGAATTGACATTTTTTGACCGTTTTTAGGCTGATTTCATGAAACGCACATTCCAACCTTCTAATCTGAAGCGCGCCCGCAAGCACGGCTTTCGCAGCCGGATGGCCACTGCTGGTGGCCGGTCCATCATCAAGCGTCGGCGGCAAAAAGGCCGGGCTCGTCTATCTCCGGCCTAACCATGAAGCCGCCAGCCCGGCTGAGGCTGACGCGCGCCATGCGGCTCCGGCATCGGGCTGATTTTGCGCGCCTCAAGCAACAGGGCCAACGGCTGGCCCAGGGATGTCTGGTTTTGAATTGGCAAGAACTTCCGCCGGGCACTTCAACTCGTTTCGCTGTGATTACCACCCGCAAACTCGGCAAGGCCGTTGTCCGCAATCGTTGTCGCCGGCTCGTCCGCGAATGCGTGCGCCTGCATCAGCATGTGCTGAGGGTGCCTGTAGATATGGTTCTGATTGCCAGAGCCTCCATTGTCGGGCAATCCTTCGCCACCGTGGAACGCGATTACCTTCGGCTGCTGCGCGAGGCCGCGCTCATTGATTAAATGAATCTGCTGCAATACAGCCTGCTTTTGCTCCTGCGATTTTATCGCTGGGCCATCTCGCCTTTGCTCACAGCGCTTGCGGGTGGAACCATTTGCCGATTCGAACCCAGCTGTTCGCAATACGCGATGGAAGCGGTGACGAAGCATGGGGCATTTCGTGGATCTTGGCTTACGTTGAAGCGATTGGGACGTTGCCATCCTTGGGGTGGTTGCGGACATGATCCTGTGCCGACGCATAAACAGAAACTTTCATAAATGGATCGGACAGGAAAAATTATCTTAGTTGCCTCAGTGCTTTTACTGATTGGTGCGCCGGTTTTGCAAACCATGTTTGGACCGAAGCCCCAACCCGCGCCGGAACCGGGCCCGGCACAAAACGCCACTTCCGTGACCAACACACCACCGGTTATTGGACCGGCCCCGGAAGAGAACGGTACGGCCACGCCGGAGACGGCAACCAATAATCCGACCGCCTCCACCAATGCTGCCCCGGTGACGCCCAGCACGCCAGTTGTGCCGGAGCCGGTGATTGAGGAAACTACTGCCACACTCACAAATGAATTTGTGAAATTCACCTTCACCAGTCGCGGCGGAGGTGTGAAAAAGGTGGAGCTGACAAAGTTTCCGGAAGAAATTGGAAAAGAGGTGGCTAATGCCGGACCGGTGGTGATGAATCTCGACCGTGGTCGGCTGCCGTTGATGGCGTTTGAGCCGCGGACGGCCAGTACGGTTGATACCAACCCGACGGCCGATCGTCCTTATCCGGCGGCCGGTTCGGTGTACGCCCTGACGCATACTCACAGCAATGTGGTGATGACTGCCACGTTCGGCGATTGGAAAGTACGCAAGGTGTTTACCTTGGCGGCGGATTATCAATTGCAAACTCAGGTGACGGTGAGCAATACCTCGACCAATTCGCTCAGTGAGGCAGATTTTTATCTTCTTGGCGGCACGGCCCATGAGCCGGTGAATGCCTCTCGCATGATGGGCCTGAACTTCGGCACCATGTGGTTTGATGGCGATGAAGAAACCAAGGTTGATCAGGCTTGGTTCGATAATAAACCGCTTGGGTGCGTGTGCATTCCGGGCGGTGATCCGCGCAACAACTACTCGGCCGGGCAGGGTAACGTGGAATGGCTCGGGGCCTACAGCCGCTTTTTCCTGCAGGCGGTGATTCCGGCCGAACCAGGTTCGGCGGTGAGCGTGCATGAGTTTCGCCTGAATCCATTGAGTGACACTGAGGCAGTGGCCGCGGGCACCAAGGTAAAGAACAACCAGATGGCCTGGGAAACTGCCATGTCTATTAAAGTGCCGTCACTTGCGCCGGGCACGGAGAAGACCTTTAGCTACACCCTTTATACCGGCCCGCGCGAGTACGATCGCCTGAAGGCCATTGGTGCAGAGAATGGCGGCAACCAGTTTCATCTGTTGATGGACTTTGGTAAGTGGTTCGGCTGGGTGGCCGAGGGGTTGTTACGTCTGATGAAGTGGATGGAGCCTCATCTAGGATTTTTGAAATCCTTGAAGGTCAGCAGTTGGGCGTTGTCCATCATCGTCATCACTTTGGTGATCAAGTTGATTTTCTGGCCGATCACCGCCAAGAGCACGCGCGCCATGAAAAAGATGGCGCAGGTGAACGCCAAGATGATGCCCGAGATCACAAAGATTCGGGAAAAGTATAAGAACGATTACCAGAAGATGAACATGAAGATGATGGAGACGTACCAGAAGTACGGCGTCAATCCATTGTCTCAAATCGGCGGCTGCTTGCCGATGGTCATCCAGATTCCAGTGTTCTTCGGCTTCTTCACCATGCTGCGCAGCGCGGTGGAATTGCGCGGGTCGGAATTCCTTTGGGCGGCTGATTTGTCCGCCCCGGATACCATTGCGGAGATCGCTGGCTTCCCGATTAATATTTTACCGCTACTAATGACCGGCACCATGTTTCTGCAAATGAAGCTCCAACCGGCCGCCCCGAACATGGATCCCACTCAGCAGGCGATCATGAAATACATGCCGCTGATGTTCGTGGTGTTCTTTTATTCTGCCTCATCCGGCCTCTGCCTCTACTGGACGGTGCAAAACGTGCTGTCCATCATCCAAACTAAGATGACCAAGGTGGATCCTGACGAGGATAACAAGGTGGAAGTGATTCCACCCGGCAAGAAACCGAAAGTAACCTGATTATGACTATGTCTAGTAAACCCAAATCCATCTTGGAAACCATGCTGAACCATCTCGGCTTTGATGCCGCAGTGGAGGAAACCGCACTCGAGAGCGGCAGCCTGTTGAATGTGCAGACCGAGGATGATCCCGGCCGCCTTATTGGCCGTCAGGGCCGCACCTTGAGTGACCTGCAATACCTCACTAACCGCCTGCTCATCGTACAGGACAAGGAAGCCCCCAAGGTGACGGTGGATGTCGGCAACTATCGTACCGAGAATCGCGATGGTCTCATCGAAAAAGCTAAGGCCGCCGCCGAGAAGGCGCGTCGCTGGGGCGAGACCGTGGAAATGGAGCCGATGAACGCCTATGATCGCCGCGTGGTGCACGAGGCGCTGCGCGAGGTGTCCGATGTTTCCACCGAATCCATTGAGGTGGAGGACACCAACAAAAAGATGATCCTCGTTCGGCCGGTATCCGGCTAGAGCGGTAGGAATAACAAGTTTGGAAACGGGCCTTCGGGCCCGTTTTTTATTTTAGGCTAAGCCCTTGAGATATGCCAATACCAGTTTCGGTAGATCGGTGCTGTAACCGCCTTCTAGGATGTTGGCTTGGGGTTTTTTCAGGGCGCGCAGTTGCTGGGCGATCCAGGTGTAGTCCTCGATTTCGAGTTTCTGCTGGCACAAGGGATCGCGCTTGTAGGCGTCGAAGCCGGCGGAGACACAAATAAGATCCGGATCAAACTCTTTCAAGGTCGCCAAGGCTTTGGTGGCGGTGGCGCGCCAGGTGGTATTGGGGCTGTCCGGGGCCACGGTGAAGTTGTGGCAGTTATCAAAACTCTTCTGGCCGGTGCCGGGGTAGGCGGGGTGTTGGTGGATCGAAATGAAAGCCGTGCCTTCGGCGCGGTGCAGGATATCCTCGGTGCCATTGCCGTGGTGCACGTCGAAGTCGAACACGGCCACCTTTTTGGTGTCGTTTGCGCGGGCATGAAGGGCGGCGATGGCGATGCTGTTGAAAAAACAAAACCCCATGGCGCGCTCACGAGTGGCGTGATGGCCGGGCGGGCGGAGCAGGGAAAAGTTGGGTTTGCCGGCCTGAGCGAGTTCCAGCGCGCGCAGGGCGCCGCCAATGGAACGGCGTGCGTGGGCATCAATATCCGGATAATTCGGCGTATCGCCGTCAAAAGGCCCCTGGGGTTGGGCGACCAGCCGCACGTGAGATTTTTCGTGGGCGCGGGTGATCAGGGCGTCGGTCACTTTGGCGGGCTTGTCCCAGGTGATCTTCAGCTCGGTCTGCTCGCGCAGCAGTTTGAGGGTGCCGGCCACGCGTTGAGGGCGTTCGGGATGAAATTCCTGCGAATAGTTGAGGCAACGTTCATCGGTGATCACGTGCATGGAGCCAGTGTGGGGCAGGGCGCGGGCGGCGTCCACTGTGAACAACCTCTGGTTTCCCGTGATGCAGCCGCAAGCCTATTCTGCGGCGCACGTTCATGCCGGAATATAAAGTCAAATTCGAGGTTTTCGAGGGTCCCATGGACCTCCTGCTTTATCTGGTGAAGAAGGAGGAGGTGGATATCTACGAGGTGAACCTCACTAAGATCGCGCGGGAATTCATCGATTACGTCGATCTCATGCGCGAATTTGATATCGAGATCGCCGGCGAATTCCTCGTGATGGCCAGCACGCTCATGTACATCAAGAGCAAGGAACTCCTGCCGGTGGAACAGCAGGTGCAGGCTGATGAGGAGGAGGAAGGCGAAGATCCCCGCTGGGAACTCATTCGCAAGCTGGTGGAGTACAAGAAATTTAAGGACGCCGCCGACAAGCTGGAAACCCTGGAGCACACGCAGGAAAATGTTTACCCGCGCCTGCCGGCCAAGCAGGAATTTGAGATGCCTGAGGATCGTGGCCCGGGTCTGAAGGTGAGCATATTCGATCTTATCAACGCGGTGAACGACGTGATCAAGCGCGTCGAGGCTCGCAACGCCGATGTGCGGCATATCGAGGATGAGCACTTCACGGTGGCGGACAAGATCAACGTGCTCCGCGAACGCATCGCCTCCCAGACGAGTTTTGGTTTTACCGAATTGTTTGCCGACGCCGCCAGCCGCAACGAAGTGGTGGCCACCTTTCTCGCCTTGCTGGAGATGATCCGCCTCAATCAACTGAAGATTGAGCAGGCTGAAAACTTCGGCGACATCATGATCACCGAGGGCGACGGTCAGGATGAATTTGATCCCGTCCAACCTGAAGACCACACGGCACCCGCGCCGGTGGCTGATTAACCATGGAATTAAAGGACATTCTCGAGGCGATTCTTTTCTCCTCCCAGAAACCCCTGAGCGCCAAAGAGCTGCAGGACATTCTGAAACAGGCCGGTGAAGCAGGCGAGGGCGAGTCTAAGGAATTTGCCAAGACCAAGGCCGCTGCCATCACCAAGGCGTTGGAAACCCTCGCCGAGGAAGTGGACGAGCTCAACCGCAGCCATCGCCTCGTGTGCGTGGCCGGTTCCTGGCAGTTTGTCACTCAAACGGAGTACGCTCCGTGGGTTCGCGCTCTGGTCGGCGTGAAGAACCGCCCCACGCGCCTCTCCAAACCGGCCCTCGAAACCCTCGCCATCATCGCCTATCGCCAGCCCATTACCCGCGCACAGATGGAGGAAATCCGCGGCGTCTCTGTGGACGGCGTGATCGGGACGCTGGTGGAGCGCGAGTTGGCCGAAGTGATCGGGCGCGCCGATGGCCCCGGCCGGCCGCAAACCTACGGCACCACCCAGATGTTTCTCGAATACTTCGGCCTGCGTGGGCTGGAGGAATTGCCCGATGCTGAGGAACTTCGTCAGGTGCCCGTTACCAGACCCGAAGCCCCCGTCACCACCGGCGATGATGATGACGAAACACCCGATCAAATGTCTCTGGAAGAGGTCACCGAAGCCAAGGACAATGACGCCGGAAAACTGGCCGAAACCGCCGCCGAACAGGCCGGAGAAGCTGTGGAAGATGACGAAGAAGAGGAGGATTATGACGACGACGAATTTGAGGATGACGATGATGACGATGACGAGGAGTTTGACGGCGGTGAAGATGAAGCGGTAGAAGAGGCGTCGCAAACCTCATGAGCATCCAGAAACATCGCGGCGCGATTGACAAAATTGACGCTCAGATCGTCAAGCTGCTGAACCGCCGCACCAAGCACGTGCTTGGCATTGGCCAGGCCAAGCTCGCCTCCGGCAAGGCCATCTATCAGCCTGACCGCGAGCAGGCTCTCCTGCGTCGCATCTGCAAAGTCTCCGACGGCATTCTGCCCGATGAATCCCTTCGGCACATTTACCGTGAGGTAATGAGTGCCTCCATCGCGCTGCAGCAGGGCTTCAAGATCGCCTTCCTCGGCCCGGAATCCACCTACACCCATCAGGCTGCCGTGCGCCGCTTCGGCACCAGCCTCGCTTATGTGCCGCAGAAAACCATCGCTGAGGTCTTCAGCGAGGTGGAAAAAAACCGAGCCTCCTACGGCGTCGTCCCCGTAGAGAACACCACCGAAGGTGTCGTTACCCACACGCTCGATATGTTCGTGGACAGCGAACTGAAAATCGTCGCCCAGATCGTGATGCCCATCGAGCATTGCCTCGTGGGTAAAGGAAAATTGCAGGACGTCAAAAAGCTCTACTCGCATCCGCAGGCTTATGCCCAGTGCCGTAATTGGGTGCGCGAAAACTTGCCGCGTGCTGAGTTCATTGAAAGCTCCTCCACTACCGCCGCCGCCGCGTTGGCCGCCAAGTCCAAAACTACCGCCGCCATTTCCAGCGCGCTCGCCGCCGAGCAGTACAAGCTGAACATCCTCGAGGCCGGCGTGCAGGATCACAGCGGCAACGCCACCCGCTTCCTCGTGCTTGGCCGCGAGTGTGGTGCCCCCACCGGCAACGACCGCACCAGCCTGATGTTCACCGTGAATGACAAGGTCGGTGCTCTGCATGATGCCTTACAGCCTTTTCGTACGCATCGGCTGAACATGACCAAAATCGAGTCGCGCCCCAGCAAGCGTAAGGCGTGGGAGTACATTTTCTTTGTGGACGTCGACGGCCATGCTGATGATCCCAAGCTCGCCAAGGCCATCCGACAACTCGGTGAAAAATGTTCCTTCGTCAAAATCCTCGGGTCATATCCCTACGG
>CAJWMQ010000035.1 GCA_913042895.1 uncultured Verrucomicrobiales bacterium
GACAGACGCCGATGTCGACGGCAGCCACATACGGACACTGCTGCTTACCTTCTTTTATCGTCAAATGCGCGATCTAATGAAGCACGGCTACGTGTATATCGCCCAGCCGCCGCTCTACCAAATCTCCCGCAAAAAACGTGTGGAGTATATTGCGGACGACAATGAGCTGAACAGAATTCTCATCGAACTAGGCTCGGAAGATGTCAGCCTGAAATTGTCCGACAAGAAAAAGCTCAACAATAAGCAGGTCGCCGAAATCCTGGAACTGCTTATGTCGCTCGATAAATATGCGCGCTCCATCCAGCGTCACGGCGGACATTTTGCCGACTACATCGAGCAACGCAAAAAAACCGGCGAACTCCCCACCCATCTTGTGAAGATTCGCGACGGCAACGAAGAGTCTGTCCACTATTTCCACAGCGACTCCGATCTTGCAAAATTCGGTAAGAAAAACCCGGACCTCAACCTGTTCGGTGATATCGAGCCTGAGGAAACACCCAAGGCTACCGCCAAGAACAGCAACACCCGGCGCGCGTTACATGTAGAGCTTCACGAAAGTAAACCGGTGCAGGAACTGCTCGGCAAACTCAGCCGCAAGGGCCTGCCGGTGGAACATTACGAAGCACAGGACAAACCGCTCTTTGAATTGATTGAAGGCGCCGACGAGCGCGCGCACCCGCTGTTCTCGTTGTCAGATATTCTCAGTACTGTGATCGAGATTGGCCGGCGAGGCTTGCAGATCAAGCGCTTCAAGGGCTTGGGTGAAATGAACCCCAAAGAACTATTTGAAACCACGATGAACCCTGAGACCCGCAAACTATTGCGCGTGGAACTAACTGATGGCGTGGAAGCCGAGGAAATGTTTACCAAGCTTATGGGCGACGAAGTAAAACCTCGCCGCGAATTCATCGAGGACAACGCACTAAACGTCCGTAACCTGGATATTTAATTTAACATAGGAAATGGCAAAGAATAAGGGCTCTGGGGAGTTGCCCGTATCCAACACTCCTCTTTTTGCAGCAAAGGAAAAGATCGACCCCATCAATGTCGCGGACGAGATCAAGAACTCGTTCCTCGACTATTCGATGTCGGTCATCATCTCTCGTGCCTTGCCGGATGCACGCGACGGGTTGAAACCCTCTCAGCGCAGAATCCTCTACGCGATGCACGAGTTATCGCTGTACCCACCCAAGAAACATTTCAAGTGCGCGAAGATCGCTGGTGATACCAGCGGCAACTATCACCCGCATGGCGAAGCAGTGATCTACCCGACCCTCGTCAACATGGCCCAACCATGGTCCATGCGCGACACGCTCGTCGACGGCCAGGGTAACTTCGGCAGTGTGGAAGGCGACCCCCCGGCCGCCATGCGTTATACAGAAGCGCGACTCACTCACTTAGGTGGCTCGCTGATGGCCGATATGGATAAGGCCACGGTCGATTGGGTGCCCAACTATGATGAGCGTCTGATGGAGCCGACTGTGTTCCCGGCCTCATTCCCGAATCTGCTCGTCAATGGCGGCACTGGCATCGCCGTCGGCATGGCCACGAACATGCCGCCTCATAACCTCGGTGAAATGATCGATGGTATCTGCGCCCAGATCGATAATCCCGATATCGATCTTAAGGGGCTGATGCAATATATCAAGGGCCCTGATTTCCCGACTGGCTGCACCGTCACTGGACTCACTCCTGTTACGGATTATTTCTCCACTGGCAAAGGCTCCATCAAGGTGCGCGGCAGACTCGGCGTAGAGGAAATGCGCAACGGCAAACAGCAAATTGTCGTCACCGAGATCCCCTACAACGTCAACCGCGCCACACTCGTGGAACGCATCGCTGAGCTGGCCAATGAAAAGATCCTCTCCGAGATCACGGCTGTCCGCGATGAATCTGATGAAAATACCCGTGTCGTTATCGAGCTCAAGCGTGATGCGGTCCCGAAGGTGGTCATCAATAACCTCTACAAGTACACGCAACTGGCCACCTCCTTCAGCGTCAATATGCTCGCCATTGATCACGGCAAGCCCAAGACACTGACGCTCAAGGAAGCCATCAATTGCTACATCGAGCACCGCCGCGAAGTCGTCGTGCGGCGCACGCGTTACGAACTGGAGAAGGCTGAGCGCCGCGCTGAGACGCTGGAAGGTTATATCATAGCGCTCTCGAATCTTGATAAGTTCATCAAGATTATCCGCGAATCCGCCAACCGCGATGAAGCCAAGGTAAAACTGATGGCGTTCGATTTTACCAAGGCCGCTGTTGAGAAACTTGGCATCCTCATTCGCGCCAAGGCCCGACTCAACAACGGCCGTTATGAATTCAGCGAAGAACAGGCGAATGCCATTCTCGAACTGCGCCTTTATCAACTGACTGGTCTAGAAATTGACAAGATTCGTGCCGAGTACAAGGACCTCGTCGAGAAGATCAAGGACCTCCTTGATATCCTCGCTAAAGAATCGCGCGTACTCAGCATCATTAAGGACGAACTGTCCCTTATTAAAGAAAAGTACGCCACCCCGCGCCGAACCGACCTCGCACCGGACGAGGGTGAAATGTCCATTGAGGACCTCATTGCCAACGAATCGGTTATGATCACTGTCACGCACAACGGCCTGATTAAACGCACGAATACCAGTTCCTTCCGCGCTCAACGTCGTGGAGGGAAAGGCGTGATCGGTATGAAAACGCGCAAGGCAACCACCGATAAGGAGGCCAGCGATTTCATCGAGCATTTGTTCCCGGCGAATACTCATGATTATCTGATGTTCTTCACGAACACCGGCCGAGTTTACGTCGAGCGTGTGCATGAAATCCCCGACCTCGGCCGAGCCTCCAAAGGGCGCAGTATCGCCAATGTGCTGGAGTTGAAGCATGGCGAAAAAATTGCAGACGTCATCCGAGTGGAAGCTGTGTATGGCGATAACAAGGAAGATCTCACCTGGAAACAAGAGCGATGTATCTTCTTCACCACCCGCGCCGGCACGGTCAAAAAGACGGCGCTCAGCGATTTTGCCAATGTACGACGAGGCGGAATCATTGCCATCAAGATTGTCCCCGGCGATACGCTCATTGAATCCCGATTCACAACCGGTCACGACGATGTCGTGCTAGTCACAGCAGAAGGGATGAGCATTCGCTTCCATGAAGACGGAGTTCGCACCATGGGGCGCGCAGCCGCAGGCGTGCGAGGTATCCGCCTAGGGAAGAATGACCACGTGGTAGCCCTATCCATCGTCAGCAAAGACGCCACCTTGCTGGTCGCCGGCGAAAACGGAATTGGCAAGCGAACGGACTTCGATGATTACCGCGTCCAATCCCGCGGCGGTAAAGGCATCAAGACCATGAAGATTACCAAGAAGACCGGCAAGGTTGTTGGCGGTCTAACTGTTCATGAAGGAGACGAAATCATGCTTATCACCGTGGGTGGTCAAATGGTCCGGACTTCGGTGGATGGAGTCCGCCAGACAGGCCGCAATGCCCAGGGTGTTCGCCTGGTGAATGTTGATGACAAGGATCGCTTGCAGGACATTGCCCCCGTAGTTTCCGCCGAGAAGGAAGAGGTGGCCGCTGGCGAAGTAGAAGCCGAAGAATAGAATCAACAACAGCCCGAGTCCGGGCTGCAACAACCGCCGCTCGTCTGAGACAATGGTCGAGCGGATTTTTTGTTGGCCGTGAAGATGTCTTATGCCCCGGAGAGAGCAAGGGACTTGACCTGTCTTTGTTGCCTCGATGGTCGTGGTCGTGGAACGAAATTCGCCCCAGAACCGCGGCGTGTGTTTCTATGAAGCTATTGGCCGCGATGCAGATAGCTCAGCGCAATAATGCTGTAGGCCGTAACCAAGGGCTTCTCATTCTCCCACCAACGCGAGGCATCCTTGTTGATCCAGGAGCCATCCTGATCCTGTAAGCCCATGAGCTTCAGCCCCACTTCCTTGCGCCAATCGACTTCCTTGCCGTCGGCCAATTTCAGGTTGTCCGTGCCGTAGAAGGTCAGGGCCTTGGTCATGAGATAGTAGTAGTAAAACAGACCTTGTGCTCCCATGCCCGGATTTTCCTTCAAGGTGTAGTTGTCCGTAAGCCATTTTTGTACCGCGGTGACGCGGGGATCGTTCTTGGCCAAATCCGCGTAAGCGTAACTGAGCATGCCGGCGTAACTAATACTACCGTAGCTGCGCAGCGCCGTGCGGCCGGATTCGCTGCCCTTGGCGCGTCCGGCAAAACTTTTGCCTGGAAAATAGATCATGCCGCCCTTGTTCTCAGGGTCATCACTCACCCAAGGTTGCTTGTTATGCGAACTGAGATTTTGGCAGTTTTGGATGAACGAAATAGCCGCCTTCCAGTTAAGTTCATTCTTGGCTTCCGGCGAATCTTTCACCAAATGGCGACTGTAGTAAATGGCCTCCAATGCGGTCAGGGTGTTGTTCAAATCGCCGTGCGGATACGAATTCCCGTAGCCGACGCCGCCGTCCAGCGGGTGATCGGTTTTACCTTTCACACCCAGATCCCATTGCTGACGCACCAGAAATTGGCGGGCCTTGATGATGGTAGGATTATATTTCTCATCACCGGAGGCCAGCATGGCCATCATGCTCAACGCGGTGTTGTAATTCGCTAATCCCTTGCCGGGCACATAGATACTGCCATTGGGTTGAGTGAATTTCAGAAGATGATCATGCGCTTTGGTTACCCATGCCGGAGTTTCCTTTGGCTTGTTTGGATTACCGTGGTAGGCCACGAGCACGATGGCCGTCACGGCCGGATGATCTTCATTGGTCCAGAAACCACCTTCCTGCTGGCTTTTTTCCAAAGAATCAAGACCCCGATCAATGGAGCGTTGTAGTTCGTTTTGGAAGGAAATGTCGACTTGCGCATCGCCGGTCATGGCGAAGATAAACAGGGCGGTCAATGATGCGATTACTTGTTTCATGGTTGTATTCTAAATTGGGTTAGTCTTGTTTCAATTCGTTTCCGTCGGCATCCCATTGGCGCATGGAAACCACTTCGCCGTTTTCATAAATAAGCTCAATACGTTTTTTGCCGGTGGTGTACCAGCCGGTTTCCACACCTGCCGGAACGCCGTCTTGAAATTCACGTTTATAATTGTAGGGAAACGCTGGTGGCTTACCATCTTTCGGCTTGTTCATGCCTACCACCAAACCGGTATAGGGAGCTTCATCGCCCTGCTTAAACCAAAGCCCCTCGTCAAGCAGGCCGACAATATTCCCCTCTGAATCTCGTTTTTCCATGTACATCATCTTAGTGACGACCTCTTCCTCTTTGCCGTTTTCGGAAGGCGGCTGCACTTCGACAGTTTTGTTGTCGTTGTCCGTGGGCGAAGGTGGATCGACTTGTTCAGCATTTTCAGCCGGGGTGCAGCCGACGATTAAACCGGCCAATGCGCAGGTGCAGATGAATTTTTTCATGTGATTTTTGCGATAGTTAGCGTCAAAAAATGTGTTTTAGCGAAAGTCTTTACTTTTTTTCAACACTTTTCAGCACGCGAATGACCACCGTGCCATTGCTGTCCAGAGCTGGCAATCCCTTAGGTTGCGGTCGCCAGAGTTCGTCATCAGCACGGCCTTGGCGAGCGTTGTTAAACTGTGCTGCATTATCAGTGATGAGCGAAACAATGGAACCGTCGCGTTGCGCTAAAAAGGAGCCTTCAAACATGCGTGAACCGTTAAAAACGAACGGATCATCCCCCATGGGCTTTTTATCCACTCGCTGCACAAATTTCTCAATCGGCGCTTTCTTGGGCATTTTGTCGTCTTTCCAATGGAACTCAATCACCACCTTTTCGCCGGGAACAGGCTTGGTGTCATTTTCCGGGATCAAGCGGCCATCACTACCTTTACAATTCAGCAACAGCATGGCCACCTGCAAATGGAAGGGCTCTGCGCTGGTCACCATCAGGCTCTCGTGAGTTTTCCCTTTACCGGTCACTACCAGATATTCCATTGGGCCCTCATTCATATTCACACTGGCAGGAAAGGAGATTTCATTTTTCGCCTTCACAAGCTTGACGGTGCCTACCTGAAACACGCCGGGAGCCGTTTCGGTGATGTCGGGTTTTTTGGGCGGTTCAGATCCGAAAATATCTTTGGGCTGGGCATTAAGCGAAAGCCCCGAACAGATGCTGAGCACGATGAATTGAAGAAATTTCATGGTTAACTCCAAAATTCTGCAATGAACTTGATGGGTTTGCCACAAAAAACCGCTTGGACTTTGGGGTCGCAAGGGCGCAGATTGGGCCATGGACATTTCTGACACGATTCAGGCCCTCAACCGTCTGGCTCGGAATATCTGGTGGACTTGGAATCAGGATGCACGGGGAATCTTCGGCGAACTCTCACCGCGCACTTGGCAGAATGTCTATCATAACCCAGTCGCTATTCTGCATGAAGTATCTGACACCGAACTCCGCACACGATTGATGGAGCCTGATTACGTCAAGCGCGTGGCTGGTGTCCTGGCCGAGTTTGAGGCGTATCTGAACAGTCAGGACACTTGGGTTACCCGAGAAGCTCCCGATCTCGCTGAACGGCGGGTCGCATATTTTTCCGCAGAATTCGGCTTGCACGAAACATTGCCAATCGCGGCCGGCGGTTTGGGCGTTCTGGCTGGAGACCATATCAAGAGCGCTAGCGATCTCGGCCTCAACTTTTGCGGCATCACCTTGTTTTATCGGGAAGGTTACTTCCAGCAGTCCATTAATCAGAATAATTGGCAGACCGAATATTATAATCAGCTAAACCCGCGTAACCTGCCAATGGATGCGGTGCTGAATTCCGAAGGAGAACCGCTTATTTGCTCCGTTGATATCGCAACCGACACCGTTCAATTTCGGTCCTGGCGAATCAATGTCGGTCGATGCCCGCTCTATCTGATAGACACCAATCTGCCGGAAAACTCTCCTCAATACCGCGATCTTACGCTGCGTGTTTATGGGGGCGACAGCACCACGCGTATTCAACAGGAAATCCTCCTAGGCATCGGCGGCGTGAAACTCCTGCGAGCTTTAGGCGAAACACCATCGGTCTTTCACATGAATGAAGGGCACGCCGCCTTTCTCGCGTTGGAATTGATCCGCGAACGTATGGCCGCCGGCGAAGACTTTGAAGCCGCCTTGAGCGCTACGCGTGCGGAATCCATTTTTACCACGCACACTCCAGTGCCGGCGGGACATGATCGATTCCATCCCGGCCTGATGAGTTATGCCCTGAACCGTTACGAGCAACACCTGAGCCTTTCCCACAAAGATCTCATGGCGCTGGGCCGGCTTAATGCCGATGATGACGGCGAAACATTTTGCATGACCGTCCTCGCACTCAACACCGCCCGCGCTGCCAATGGCGTAAGTGAGCTGCACGGTGCTGTTAGCCGAGAGATGTGGCAGGGTAAATATGATGTGCCGGTCGATGACGTGCCGATCGGGCATGTAACCAACGGTATTCATCTCCTTGGCTGGATGAGCAAACCGGCCCGTGATTTTTGGCAGCCTCGTGTAGATGCGGGCGAGCTGTTCCACGAAAAAATCAATTGCCCAGAATTCTGGGCGCGGGTGAACGATCCTGAGTTCATCTCCGATGAGGAACTCTGGGCACTCCGTTATCGGCTCCGGCGTGAATTAATCGATTTCACCCGCAGCCGCTTGATCGACGACCCCAAAGCACGTGAAGGCGATTTTATTACCCTCGATCACTTGCTCAATGCCGACACACTGACCATCGGCTTTGCCCGACGGTTCGCCACCTATAAACGAGCCCCGTTAATATTCGATCAGTTCGAGAAAGTCGCCAAACTGGCCAAGGACGCCGATCGCCCTGTGCAGTTCATCTACGCCGGTAAGGCTCATCCAGCTGATGAGGAAGGTAAACGGTTCATCCAAAAAATTGCCCACCTTTCCAAGCATAGCGAATTGGCCGGCCATTTGGTGTTCATCGAAAACTACGATATCCAAATCGGCCGCATGCTGGTGGGCGGTTGTGATGTCTGGCTTAACAACCCTCGTCGGCCGCTAGAGGCCAGCGGCACGAGTGGTATGAAAACCGCCGCACATGGTGGACTGAACTGCAGCATCATGGACGGTTGGTGGCGCGAAGTGTTTGACGGCGGGAACGGTTTCTCCATTGGCGGCGATGAACATCCGGATAACATTGAGGAACAGGATCGGCTCGATAGCGAAAACCTGTTCCGCGCACTGTCAGAAGAAGTGATTCCGACCTTTTACGATCGTGATCAGGCCGGCTTGCCGCGCAAGTGGATTTGCAAAATGCGCCACGCCATGGCGACCATCGCGCCGCAATACAATACGTGGCGCATGGTGCAGGATTATTCCCGCAAATATTATCAGGTCTAGCGCGTGCTTCCGCCGATCTCAACACGGACGCCCGAGAGTTTAAAAAAATGGCTCACGGACCGAGACGAACCCGCCTATCGCGCGGATCAGATTCTTCAATGGGTCCACCAAAAAGGCGCTACCGACTGGTCGGCCATGAGCAATCTCCCGGGCACGCTTCGAAATCAGTTGTTAGAGAGCTTTCAGTTTTCCTCCGTGGAACCCGCTAAAGAGCAGGGGAGCTTGGACACCACATTGAAATTTCTCTGGAAACTGGACGACGGCCAGCTTGTTGAGAGCGTTCTCATTCCAGCCAACCCAGCGTTATACGGCGAATCAAGCGACCGGCACACGCTGTGTGTTTCCACTCAAGTCGGCTGCGCATATGGCTGCCGGTTTTGCGCCAGTGGTCTGGAAGGATTTAAGCGGAATCTGACGCCCGCAGAAATTGTGGACCAAGTCCTTGCCGTGGAACGAATTCGGCGCGATGCGGCCAGTGCCCGTGACCGACTGATCACCAACCTCGTGATCATGGGCATGGGCGAACCGATGGCCAATTACGACAATTTATTGGCGGCACTGGAAATTCTCAATGCCGATTGGGGCACTGGTATTGGCGCGCGTAAGATCACCATTTCCACCAGCGGCTTGGTCCCGCGCATCCGTGAATTGGCGCAGCAACCTAGGCAGTATCGGCTGGCCATCAGCCTGCACGGCGCCACCGATGCGGTGCGGGAACAAATCATGCCCATCAACCGGCGTTACCCGCTCAAGGAACTTGCCGCGGCGGCCGTCGAATATCAATCGATGAAAAACGGTATGATCACGCTCGAGTACATCCTCATTGAAGGCATCAACGATCATCTCGACCAAGTCGTTCCGCTGGCTCAATTAGCCAAGCAACTGCGCGCCAAGGTGAATCTCATCCCCTATAATCAAGTGGACGGCTTGAAATGGAACCGACCCAGCGTGGTGGCACAGGACGCTTTTCTGGATGGCCTGAAAGCCCTTGGCACTCCTGTGACGCTTCGACGAGAGAAAGGTCATGATATCGATGCAGCCTGCGGACAACTCCGGTTACGAACCGAAAAGGAATTGGCCGAAGACGCCCTGTGAGCTACAAGACTCCTCGTGATCGCTCTGCTTGATTATGGCGCGGGCAATGTCCGCAGCGTGCAAAAGGCCCTAACCGCGGCCGGCGGCGACGTGCAACTGGCGTCCAACCCTGAGACAGTTGCGCAAGCCGATGCCGTGGTATTGCCGGGAGTAGGCGCGTTTGATGATTGCATCAACGCCATGCAGCGGCAGGAGCTATTCGAGGCGGTACGCGAATTTGTTTCCACCGGCAAACCGTTCCTCGGTATCTGTGTCGGCTATCAAGCGCTCTTCGAGAAGAGTGAGGAGTTCAATTCCTGCGCAGCGGGACTTGACATTTTTGAAGGCAGTGTGGTCCGTTTTCCGGATGCCGAGGTCAAGGTACCGCAAATCGGCTGGAACGGAGCGCAATTTTCAAAACCCGAATGCCCGATCCTGCAGGACATTGAATCCGGCAGCCATTTTTATTTCGTGCACAGTTATTATCCGGAACCGAAAGATAAATCCATCGTGGCCACCCGCACGGAATATGGCGTGGACTTCGCCTCGGCGGTATGGCGTGACAACGTGTTTGCCACGCAATTTCATCCCGAAAAGAGCCAGAAAGCGGGCCTCCAACTGCTCACGAACTTTGTGAATCTCATCTAGCGGACTTGCCTGCCACCACCCGCGTTGCTATGGTGAGTGCTCAACCATTATTGATCATGGCATACGAACTACCTCATCTCCCCTACGCGCATGACGCGCTGGAGCCGCATATTGATGCGCAGACCATGGAAATTCACCATGGCAAACATCACGCCACCTACATCGCCAAACTAAACGCCGCGCTTGAAGGTCACGACGATCTTGCCGGCAAGAGCATCGAAGAGCTAGTAAGCGACCTGGACGCCTTGCCTGAGGCCGTGCGCGGGGCCGTGCGTAACAATGGTGGTGGCCACGCAAACCATTCGCTGTTCTGGACCATCATGAGCCCCGGCGGAGGTGGCGAGCCAACTGGCGACCTCGCTCAGGCCATTGAGTCTGAACTGGGCGGTTTGGATAAATTTAAAGAAGACTTTGAAGCCGCCGGCGCCACACGCTTCGGCAGTGGCTGGGCTTGGCTGTGCGTCCATGACGACGGCAGCCTATGCGTGTGCAGCACACCGAATCAAGACACACCACTCATGGAAGGCCGTACGCCGATCCTCGGGTGTGATGTTTGGGAGCACGCCTATTACCTGAAGTACCAGAACCGTCGTCCGGATTACTTGAAGGCATTCTGGAGTGTTGTGAACTGGGACGCAGTGGCCGCCAATTACGCCGCCGCGAAAAGTTGAGCCGATTAACCCAAAACAATTCAAGCGGGCAGGGCAACCTGCCCGTTTTTTATGGCAAATACTTCCGCGGAATCTTCGCGCCAGCCCCGTGGCTCAGCTGTGCGATATTACAAATCTGATACACCTTGATTTGGAAATCCGGATAGGGGCTAACCAGACAATGGGCGTCCGTCGGCGTAAACCCGAATTCATCGACTAGCCACGCCATCAAATGCTACGTCGCTGTGTTCACCGCCACCTCGAGTGGGCGGGCTGTTTTAACGGCAACCAGAGTGTCCGGTTCTTCAATACGCAGAAACGGCAGCTTCTTCTGTTTGATGAGTTCGAAATGCAACCGCACGGTGCCGCAAGTCTCTGCCGCGGTGCCGGTGCACTTTGTTCCCTTGACTGGCGTGTAAGTCGGCCAGATAGAACAGGGCGCCATCATGGTATAACGACATCAAAATCCAATTAACCGCCGCCGCATCGCGCATATCTAGGTTACCGCCCCACGCGCCCTGAACATCGATTCTCGTACGCAATTCACGATTCGGGACCGTGCCGAGCGTGCCATTAACAGCGTAATCTGCCACCTCCACCTCCTCAATGCAGGCCACCAACACATCGCCCCGTTCCGCGCCTTAAATATAAACCGGCCCAGCAATCGGATTGGCCATCGGCGGCTAGCGATCAAACCCCGGGCGATATGCCGGAATCGCCTTATCCTTCGGCGTCCTGAAGAACACCGTGCTCGCATCCCATGTTTCGATCGCGATGGTTTCCCCTTCGCTTACCCGCAACAGCGGCTCATCACGCCAATCAAAGGCGTATTTCTTGGCCTGATCCCGGCCGATCGTTTGCATTAGCGTTGCACCGCCTTCGGTTTGGGGCGGTTCTTGTATTTCTCGTACAACCGCGTGTGACGACTCTCAAGACTCACTGGCTTACCAGCAATCCACATATGCTTCACGTTCGAGCGGATATCAAACAAGTCCCCATCCACCGCAATGAACGTGGCCTCCTTGCCCGCGGTGAGGGAGCCCAGTTGTTTATCAACCCCGAGCATCTCAGCGGGATGCAATGTAATGCTTCGCAAGCCCGCTTCCCGTGGCAGTCCATAAGCCATGGAACGTGCGGCGGCGTAGGTAATATTGCGCACTTCCGTCGCGCCCCAATTGCCCATGCGCACACTATGCGCCACCTTGACGCCTGCTTTATTCAACACGCCGGCAGCCCGAAAATTGACTTCATGAGAATCAGTGTCGCGCTGCGGCAGACGGAAAACATTATCAAGCACGACCGCCACCTTTTCCTTGGCCAATAAATCAGCCACACGCCAGGCATCAAGTCCGGCCGCAATGATGATGCGGTAGCCACGTCGCTTGGCCCATGCCACAGCACTGGTTATTTGTCGCTCGGAATTCGCGTGCACCATGAATGGTTGCCGGCCGGCAATCGCCTCCAGAGTGCATTCCCAAGAAGGGATGGTTTCGAAAACCTCCTGCCCTGCATGAGCCGCCCGCGCTTTCGCGTAGGCTTCAGCTTGGTCGAAAAACTGATCAATGGCGCGTAGTTTTCTTTCCCGTTCTTTAGCTTGATCTTTTGGCGATTTGAAATTATCGGGCTTACGCAAAGCTGATTTCGGCGTGGGGTTAATAGACAGCACGGGCCACATAATGTGCAAGGCGACACGCGTTTTTACGGTCATATCCTCGACACCCCAACCAGCGGTTTTAATGAGCCCAGAAGTGCCGGTAATCACACCGCCCAAAGGCGCGACCAATGCATGGGTGAATCCATTGGCGCGTGCCACCGGGATTAATTCCGAATCGGGATTAACAGAAATCCATGCCTCCACGTCCGGTGTAAATCCCCCGACTTCAGTGGTGTCTTGTGTCGCGCGCACAGCGTTGATCTCAGTCAATCCCAGCGAAGTGGTCGCGGCAATCAGGCCGGGATAGAGTTGTAATTTGCCGAGATTGACGGTTCTAGCACCCCGGGGCACCTGCACTATTTTACCGACGGCCGTGATGCGATCGCCCTGCACAAGCATTTGCCCATTTTCGATGACTCCACGGTCAGCGGTATGAATAACAGCTGCCTGATAAAGAATGGTCTCGGCGACCACCGCAACGCAGGCGGCAAGGTGGATGATTAAATATTTCATGGCTTGGCCTTTCGGCATTCGTAGCAATTATTAAGTGTGTGAGCCTTTTCCATGGCTCGCCGGAAGAAGGCGGCACGCGCCGCTAAGCCTGCGTTTTCATTGGGTTTCTTATTTTGCGCCTTGGCCAATAAGGCGGCGCGTTCATCTGCCATCGCCTCGAATCGGGCAGCGGTCTTGGTGCGATCGTAATACTGCCTGCCTTCGATCCAAGTTTCATCGCACAACGTCTGCGTATTCAGCGGGTGACCGTTCCAAATGACAAAGTCCGCATCCTTGCCAACTTCCAATGATCCCACCCAGCGGTCGATGCCCAGTTGCTTGGCAGGATTCAAAGTAACGAACTTCAGCGCTTCAGCCTCCGGGATGCCGCCGTATTTTACCGCCTTGGCCGATTCCAGATTGAGCCGACGCGCCAAGTCGGATGAATCAGAATTAAAGCTGACCACCGCGCCCCTTTCGTAGAGCAGGGCGCCGTTGTAAGGAATAGCGTCGTACACTTCGAATTTGTAGGCCCACCAGTCGGCAAAGCTGGAGGCTCCAGCACCATGCGCGGCGATTTCATCGGCAATCTTATACCCCTCCAGCACGTGCTGCAGGCTTCCCACACGAATCCCAAATCGTTCCATGGTGCGGAGAAAAACCAGCATTTCATCCTGACGATAAGAATGGCAATGAATCAACCGCTCGCCCCTGAGAATTTCCCCTAGCGCATCCAGTTCCAGATTCCGCCGCACCGGCGGCCCTGTAGCGCGATTGGCCCGTTGCTCGGCAAGGTATTGGCGTGCTGCGGTGAAGCGATTGACGAAAAAGGTTTTCACCCCCATGCGTGTCTGGGGGAAACGCGTAGTCTTTTTGTCACCCCAGTTGGATTGCTTCACATTTTCGCCCAACGCAAATTTGATGCCCGCCGGCGCTTTGGAAAAAATCATATCATCCGGCAAAGCGCCGTGCCGGAGTTTGATCACGGCGTTCTGTCCGCCGATCGGGTTTGCTGATCCGTGCAGCAAGTTGGCCGTGGTTAATCCGCCGGCTAATTGGCGGTAGATGTTTTCCGTCTCGGAGTTCACCACATCAGCAATCCGCACCATGGCAGTGGAGGGTAGGGTGGCTTCATTTACACCCCCCAGAATCATGCTGTGACTGTGGCAATCAATCAGCCCAGGCGTGACATGCTTGCCAGTGGCATCGATGATGATTCCGTCAAAGGGAATCGGCGCCCCGATATCTGGGCCAATCGCCGCAATTCGACCATCAGCGATTCGAATGGATGCATTGGTGACTACCCCTGACGGACCGCTGGTCCAAACTGTGGCGTTGAGAATCAAAATGCTCGCTGGCTCCTTGAGCACGCCACGATAGTTTCCCGGAATCTTCGCCGTACGCGGTGTGGGCTCGGCGGAAGTCTCGGCCTTGCCAGAATCCTCCCCTTTTTTTTCCTTGGGATCGTTCACGTAATGGCGGCCTTCGATCCATACACTGGAAACTGGTTGGTCCGGATTAAACCAGCTATCGCCATCCACAATCGTCAAATTTGCTAGGCGCCCTTTTTCAACAGTTCCCAGATCCGCCTGCGCACCCAACAACGCCGCTGGCTCCGTGGTCAATGCGGCCAAGGCGATATCTTCACTTAAGCCGCGCTGAATGGCTTGCTGGATGTTTTTGCGAAACGATTTGTGATCGCCCAAGCCATGCAAGGTGAAAGAAAAAGGGCGCTTGTGTTTCGCCAGCAACGCCGGCACTTCCGGCGCCCAATCCCAAGCGCGCAGTTGATCGAGTGATACTTGATCCCAATCTTGTTCCTCCGGCAAATCAGGCACAACCGGAAACATCACGGGCACAATGTACGGTAGGTCAAATTGCTCCAGAATTTCTGGTCGCCGCCATTCCTGACCGGTTGCCACGAACACCGGATCAAATTCCAACTCCTTTGCCAGCTTCGCCATACGGGCAGTCATGAGGATGCTGCCAGGCTCGACTGCCACACGTTGTTTGGATTGGGCGCGCAGCACGGAATTCAATGACTCCAACGCGGGGTTATATTCAGGACGTGGGCCGGCTGGATTTCGGTGCGCCCAAGTTTGCATCGCCCCGTGATGGCGTGCGTCGAGCACGGTTTGGCGAATTGCCGCGATGACTCCCATCAAGGAATGCGGATAATCTTTGGCGGGCTCCAGCGCCATATGCTGAAGCGTCTGTGGCCGCAACAGCAGTTGGTTTGGATCGCCATCTCCCAACAAAGCCAAAGCGCTGTTGCCTCGAATGATTCCCTGAGCGGGAATGAAATTCGCAGCTGTGAATCCAAGCTCACGCAAGCCTGCAAAGGCTTTGGCATTGGGCGTGAAATCATCTGAAATTTTTTCCTGAGGATGAATCTCGGCAATCTCGTAGCCAGGCCCCTTACCGCCCATGTCTTCCTTGGTGGTGGGTACGCCCTTAAAGTTAATGCCCGCGCGCGCCTCGATTGGGACAATCCAGCGGTTCGAAACCGGCTTAGCCTTGCCTTCTCCGAGCGAAAGATAGGGGTCAATGAACCCGGCATAAATGGTTTTGCCCTTCATCTCCCAAACACGGGCGTCGGCAGGAATACCCGGCTTATCTTTGGGTAACACATCCTCAATGCGTCCGTTACGAATCAAAACCGTGGCACCTTCAACCACCAAGCCGGGCTTCACCACAACACGGCCGCCCATCAGCACATGAGCACCATAAGGCAGGGGAGTTTCACCCGGCGGCCGGATCTCGGCGGTTGTTCCGGTGTGACCAATCAAACACGACACGACGGCGATCCATCGGATAAGCATTGGCTAACGTTAGGGCCCGCACAAGGCAAGGGCAACGGATTTGTTTGCGGCGTTTCGCACGCTTAGGTACCGTGCGCGCCCATGGCGAAATCAGGATCACTTCGGTTGGGTGTACTGGGCTCAGGCCGAGGCTCCAATTTCGCCGCGATCGCCGAAGCCGCAAGCCGTGGCGATGTGGCGGCGGAGGTGGCCGCTGTCATTTCCGATGTGGAAAACGCCGGTATTTTACAACACGCAAATCAGCTGGGAATCCCCGGCCGGTTCATTGATCCGGGAAAGTACCGCACAAAACTTGATGAGGGCGCCGAGCAGGCTTACATCACCGCCCTGCAGTCCGCCCAGGTTGACCTCGTGGTACTGGCCGGTTTTATGCGGATTTTGAAGGGCGATTTTTTGCGATCATTTGAAGGGCGCGTCATTAATATTCATCCCTCGCTCTTGCCTTCCTTTCCTGGCTTAAAAGCCTGGAAGCAGGCACTGGATTACGGCGTCAAACACACCGGCGCCACTGTCCATTTTGTTGATCAGGGAATTGACTCGGGCGCCATCATCGCTCAGGAAACTGTGCCCGTGCTGGATGAAGACACCCCGGAGACTCTGCTTGAGCGCATTCATGGCGCCGAACACCGCATCTATCCGGCGTCCATCGCCGCCATTGCCCGTGGGGAAGTGATACTTAAAGGTCGCCGCACCGTCCGCCGGGTTTCTTGACCGGCCAAAAAAATGCAAAAAAAGATTCGCTTTTCGCCCCTGACAGTGGCAAACCATCCCGCCCGCGCGATCGGTCCCGAGCCCTTTTCGTTTCCCGGGCGCGAGGCATCTCCGGATGAGCAAAAAGAAAAAACAACTCCGCTTTGGTTTGCCCAAGGGTAGCCTACAGGATGCCACGGTTGAAAAGCTGGCCAAGGCCGGCTGGAACGTGCGCGTCAGCAGTCGTTCGTACCTGCCATATGTGGATGACACGGACCTCGAGATTCGCACCATCCGCGCGCAGGAAATGAGCATCTATGTGGAGCGTGGTTATCTCGATTGCGGCATCACGGGCCTCGATTGGATTCAGGAAAACAATTCCAAGGTTCAGGAGGTTGGCGAATTTCTCTTCAGCAAAGCCACCCGCCGACCAGCCCGCTGGGTCTTGGCTGTCCCTGAGAAATCCAAGATCAAATCCGTCAAAGACCTCGAAGGGAAACTTATCGCCACCGAGGTTGTCGGCATGACCAAACGTTGGCTCAAAAAACACGGCGTCAAGGCGGATGTCGAATTTTCCTGGGGCGCCACCGAGGTGAAAGCCCACGAGCTAGTCGACGCCATTGTGGAGGTCACCGAAACAGGTAACAGCCTGCGCGCCAATAACCTCCGCATTGTGGAGGAACTGATGAGCAGCACCCCGCGCTTGATCGCGAACAAAACGTCCTGGAAAGATGTTTGGAAACGCGACAAGATTGAAACGATGGCCATGCTCCTGCGCGGCGCTATCGATGCGGAAACCAAGGTCGGCCTCAAACTGAATATCCAGCAGGCCAACCTTGAAAAACTCCTGAAAAATCTTCCTTCCCTGCGCAATCCCACCATCAACCAACTTGCTCAGGATGACTGGGTCGCCGTTGACACGGTAATTGATGAGCATGTGGTGCGCGAAATTATCCCGGAATTGAAAGCAGCCGGGGCCGAGGGAATTGTTGAATACCCGCTCAATAAAGTGGTCTACTAAGCTTTCACGAAGGAACAAACCGAAACAATATGGGATCGTTAAAGAAACGGCGCAAAGCCAAGATCAATAAGCACAAGCGGAAAAAGGCCTCCCGGGCCAACCGCCATAAGAAACGTAAGTGGTAGACCTTCGGGCTCAAGCCCGTGTCCACAATTTGCGCTTTCCCAAGCTCAATGGATGTGCCCCAATACCGGGGTTTATGAGAATTGCGTTCGGATACCTTACTCCGGTTTTCGTGGTTGCACTGCTGCACACAGGCTGCGCCCTACCCCCGGATCCCCCGCCCCATCAAACCCTAGGCCCCGCACTGGAACAAAGCGGGCTGATTGAACGCGCCGAAAATGTCTCCAATGACCCGCCGACTAAAGAGTTAGCTCCAGAAGAAAAAGAGGCCGCTGAAGACGCCAAGATGGAGCGTCGCATTAAAGCCATGGCTCATTACGCGGCGGCCACCGCACATCGCGAACGCGGCGAAAACGACGAAGCTCTGGAGGAATATTACCAAGCCGCTCTAGCCGATCCCACCGATCAGAAGGTTATGATGGAAGTCGTGCAGCTGTTGGTGATGTCCCGAAAACAAGACAAAGCCTTTAAGCTGCTAATCGAGGCCACCAAAAACCCGGCCGCACCCGCAGAACTCCATGCGCTGCTCGCCGCTACTTACCTGGAAAAGAAAAAACCCGAACTCGCCCAGGCCGCCGCCAAGCACGCAATCAAGAAGGCGCCTAAATCCATTGTCGGCTACAAGACGCTCATGCAGGTATTCCGCTATGAAATACGGCAAGGCGCCAAGCGTACCAAGCAGATCCGCGAAGTTCTGGATCAAGCCCGCCAACAGGAAGGGGTTAGTGTTCCGTTTCAAGTGGAACTCGCGCTAATGATTACCGGCTATCTCTCTATTGATAAGGAATCAGGCAAAGAACTAAAGCCAGAAATCCGCAAGCTTTTGGACGACGCCTGGAGCACCAACCCCAAACAGCCCATTCTCCTTGAGCAAATTGCCCGAGGCTACCGCATTGCTGGCGCCCACAAGGAAGCCGCCAGCGCAATGGAAGCGCTGCTCAAGACTCTACCCAATAACCCTATGGTGCTGCTAGAAACCGCCCGCGAACACGCACTCGGCGGTGACATGGAGCAGGCCAAGACGCACCTCGAGGCATTGACCCGCAAATTCCCCCGCGTTTGGGAAGGCCACCAGCTGCGTGCCGCCGTAGCCATGGATGAAGAGGATTATTCCACCGCGGTGAGACATTACCGCGAAGTCATCAAACTCAATCGTAAACTGGAGTCAGTTCATTACGACCTTGTTGCAGCTTTGCTGGCGGATGAAAACATTGACGCCGCCCGCAACGCACTGACTCAGGCTGAGTCTCAATTCGAGGCAAACTTCATGCAGGCCTATTTCGGCGCTATGATTCATCTGGAAGAAAAGGCCTACCTCAAGGCCCACGAAACCCTACTCACCGCCGAGGCGCGTGCGAAAAAGGGTGAGCCCGAGCGACTCACGCACATTCTTTATTTCCAACTCGGATCCACAGCCGAGCGCGCCAAGAAATATAAGGATGCCGAAAAACATTTCCGCCAATCCATCAAACTTAAACCCGACTACGCCACATCACTGAATTACCTCGGCTACATGTGGGCCGACCGCAATGAAAACCTCAAGGAAGCCGAGGAGTTCGTCCGGCGCGCTTTGAAGGTGGATGAAGACAACCCGGCCTACCTCGATAGTTTGGCATGGATCCATTACCGCCGTGGCAAATTCAAGGAAGCCCTAAAGATTCAACTCAAGGCCCTAGAACACAGTGAGGAGCCGGACCCCGAAATCCTCATGCACCTCGGCGAAATTTATATTGCCCTTGATGACCCGAAGCGCGCCCAAAAATATCTCAAGCAAGCCGACGCTATTGAGGATACTCCCGACGACATTAAAGCCAAAATTAAGGCTAAGTTGAAGGGCTTGAAATAGTTCCGTGGACTACCAGTACACCAAACATTACTCGGTCGAGGAAGCTTGCGATTTACTGCCCACTTTGCGAAATTGGCTTAAGGAAATTGACGCCCTGACCGATCGCATTCGCGAGTTTAACAAATTTCTGGCCCCACGCACGAATCAGGGCGAGGATTTGGGTGGCACGGAGCCCAACCAGATGGTTCGTGACATGGCCCGCGTGCACGCCATTTTGGGCGCCTTTCATGAGCGGGAGATCCAAATAATGGATCTCCAAAAAGGCCTCGTGGGTATCCCGGCATTGCTCGATGAACGCGAGGTGTTTCTCTGCTGGGAACGCACCCAGCCCGACATCACGCACTGGCACCCACTAAATACCGGTTATGCCGATCGCAAGCCACTTTGGAGTTAACCATTCTTAGGGTTGATTCCCCTGCTGGATTTTGTATAAATCCCGCCCCGTTTCAGGGCAGGATGAAAACATCTTGTTAATAAGCACGTATGATCAAAGTCCAAAATCTCAGAAAATCCTTCGGCTCCAACGTGGCTGTTGATGACCTTAGTTTTGAGGTCAAAAAAGGCGAAGTCCTTGGCTTTCTTGGCCCTAATGGTGCCGGGAAATCGACCACAATGAGAATGATCACCGGCTATATTACACCCGATAGCGGTGACGCGATCTTGGGCGATCACAGTATTGTAGATGAGCCCGAGGCGGCCAAATCCATCATTGGCTATCTTCCGGAAAACGCACCATCCTATCCGGACATGGACGTTCAAGGATTCCTTCGATTTGCCGCCGAAATTCGTGGCATGGACGGAGCCGAGCGCGACAAATCCGTGGATCACGCCATCGAAGTTTGCTCTCTGGAATCCGTTCGTCGCCAGAACATAGACACACTTTCAAAGGGATTCACCCACCGCACCTGCCTCGCGCAATCCATTTTGCATGACCCAGAGGTATTGATTCTTGATGAACCCACTGACGGACTGGACCCCAACCAAAAACACGATGCACGGCAATTGATTAAACGTCTGGGCGAGACCAAGGCTATTATTTTTTCCACACACATTCTCGAAGAAGTGGAGGCAGCTTGTTCCCGTGCCATCATAATTGATCAGGGCCGGATAGTAGCAAATGGAACACCCGAAGAATTGAAGAAACAAAGCAAGACCAACCGACTCGATGATCTGTTCCGGGAATTGACCGTATCCGACACCAAGCAAAAGGAGGCCGCCTAATGAACCAAAGTCCAATGCGTAATATCCTAGTCGTTGCCAAGCGCGAATTCAGTGCGTACTTCACGACACCAGTCGCCTATGTGTTCTTGGTGATATTCCTGCTGTTAGCTGGCTTTTTCACGTTCATGGTGGGCCAGGATTTCTTCTCTCGCAATGAAGCTTCGCTCGGTTCCTTTTTCTTATGGCACCCGTGGCTCTACCTTTTCCTGGTGCCCGCAATCGCCATGCGTTTGTGGTCCGAGGAGGCTCGCACAGGCACACTAGAGCTACTGCTGACGCTGCCCATCACCACTGGTCAGGCGGTGATCGGTAAATTCCTTGCGTCCTGGGCCTTCTTGATTCTGTGTCTAATTCTCACATTCCCGATTTGGCTGACTCCCGTATACCTAGGTGACCCGGATAACGGCGCAATTCTCTGTGCCTATTTCGGCAGCGCCCTGATGGCTGGCGCCTATCTTGGTATTGGCTCCATGACTTCTGCGATCACCAGTAATCAGGTTATTAGTTTCGTGATGTCCGTCGTGCTTTGCTTATTCACAATCCTTGCCGGATTCCCCCCAGTTACTGATTTCATTCAGGGTCTTTTCCCCGGCAATGAAGCGGTTGTGGGCTTGGTGGCAAATATGAGTGTCATGACGCATTTTGAAGCGCTGCAACGAGGCGTATTCCACCTTAAAGATGCTCTCTTTTTTGTCTCACTCATTGTCGTGACCCTTGTGATCACCACAGCAATTATCCGAGCAGGCCAAGAAAACAAACCCAGCCAAGCTATTGGGATGACTGGAGCGCAAGTAGCCATTCTCTTTGCCGCTCTGATTCTCGTGAACGGCTTCGCTTATACCACAAGAGCGAAAGTGGATTTCACCGAAAACAAAATCCACACCCTATCTCCCGGTACAAAAAATATCCTGAAACGAGTTACTGAAGAGCGTGGTAAAGATCCTGATGCGTTCAAGATCGAGGCGCGGCTTTATTTCACCCGAGGCGAAGATCGAGTGTCGGTTTTTGTTCGCCAATACGCCGAACGGGTAACTGAACTTCTCAAAGAATACCAAGAGGCCAGCTCGGGTTCCCTAGTTTTCAATGAAATCAACCCTCAACCAGATACTGATGAGGAGGAACTCGCCCAAAATGACAACGTTACCCGAATGCAAATCGGCCTCGACGAATACGCCTATATTGGCCTGACTCTCAGTTATGCCGACCGCACCGAAATCATCAATCTGCTTGAGCAGGGGCCCGGCGGACG
>CAJWMQ010000036.1 GCA_913042895.1 uncultured Verrucomicrobiales bacterium
CGCCGCAGCCTCGTCCAGCGCGTCCGGATCGCAAAAGAGCACAATCGCATCCTTCGGCAAATGCTCCAACAACGTTGCTCCGCCCGGCCCGGTCAACCGCTTGAGCAACCCCACCTCGCCGCCGGGCGAAAGCGTCAGGTGCTCGATCTTCTCACGCGACACTTGGCTTTGCGGGTTGAAGAAACGCAGTGACTCCAGTTCATCACCGAAAAACTCGCAGCGCACCGGCCACGGTGTGGTGAAGGGAAACACATCCACAATCCCGCCGCGCAATGACAGTTCCCCGCGCGAACTCACCTGCGCTTCCGGTTCGTAGCCCTGTTCCTCCAGCCACTCGATGAAATCCAACGGCTCCAGCCGGTCGCCCAATCTTAAAGTGCGCGAACGGTGCGCGATCTCCGCGGGCGGCAACGTGCACTGCATCAGCGCCGCGGGCGTCACCGTGATCACCGGTGCCGCGCCATCGGCCAAGGCCTGCAGGGTCTCCAGCCGTTCACTCAGGGCATCGGCATGCGGCAGCTTGTCCTCATGCGGCAGGACCTCCCAATCCGCATAAAACCGCGCGGGCGTATCGACGTCCAACAACCGCAGCCAGGTCTCCACATCCTGTTGCAGCGTTTCCTGCTGCTTGAGCTGGGCGGTGACCAGCACCACCGTGCGACCCGTTTCCGCGCGCAACGCCGCGGCAAGATGCGCCCAGCCGGCGGCATCAACATTGGCGCAGGACACAGCGCTGCCCACCGCAATGCGTTTACTCAGTTGCTGGCCGAGTGCCGATGCGGAAAAACAATTAAATAAATGTGAGCGGTCACTCATTCAAGAGACACGAAAGGAAATGCTAAGTTGTCACGTCGTTATGCATCGGTCAAGCGCTCCATTGACAAGACAATCAATTCGAATTAAACACCATGGCTGGATTTGAATTCATGAAGCTAATAGCAATTATTATCGCTACAACTGTTGTAACTGCATCTGTAACCTTCGTCGTTTCATCCGCCAACAAAGAGGTCGCGCAAGAAGAACGACGTGAGATTCGGAACGATCGTTCAGGTAAAGTTATCGCTGAATTACAAAAGCAGCTAAAGCAGGCCAAAGCCGAAGCGGGCAGAGTAGAGATAATCCAGTCTGAGATTATCGTACCCGGCGCCTCGACCAAAACCCCCGAGGCAATCCTCGATTACCTGAGCAAGCTCCCGATGGGAGAACGCAATGACAGGGGAGGTGACACTGATGAACATCGAGTCTTAATCCGACAAGTAATCCGTCAATTTGAAGAAATCACTTCGATGGGACCTGACGCTCTCCCTGCCATAGATCGTTTTCTCGACCAGGGCCTTGATCTACTGCTCTGGGAAAACACTTCACAAATTACCACACGCAACTGGGAGCGCGGACAGATATATCTTGATCCAATTTTCCCTCCCTCGTTAAGGATCGGGCTTTTCAACTCCGTCCGACACATCGGCAAACGGAACGGCGCCCACATTCAAGAATGTGAGCAAATCATTCTAAAAGTACTAAAGACCACCGGCAGATCATTGGAAGTCGCGTACCTTGCACTGGTTTTGGATGATCTTTCCAAGGACCAACACACCGATGCGTACCTACAGGCAACCCACGAGCTTCTCATAGACTTCTACAATAAGAGACCCAAAACAGCCGACGGAATTCTGATGGCACAAGACGAGAGAGAAGTCTCTTATCTCGATCGACAAAACAAATGGATGCTTTGGAATATTTTAAGAAAAAACAAGGACACCACCTTTATGAATCAGGCTAAGAGGGAGTTGCTGTTCGAGTACAATAGAAAGGAGAAAAAAGACGGACAGGAAATTGAAGTCGCCCATACCGGCATTGACCGCTCGGTAATGGGGTACCTCACAGGAGTTCTTGGAAAAGATGCCATGCCTATTTTAAGAGATGTCTATGAAACACCGAATTTGGATGACCGAATTAGAAGCGAAATAAGAAGAACAGCGGTGAACTATGTCGGGGTAAGCGAGGATTCGAATATTATTGTTAATAGCAGAATAAACGAAGGGTTTGCACTTATGGCCTCGCTGGATGACAAGAAGCAGGAAAAGGAAAATCGTGAACGAGGACTGCGCACCATCAGCTATTATCTGGGCAGTTTGGGCTATGGCCGAGAGGTTTCACCCGATATTATTCAACAACGCCGGCAATTTCTAAACACTCTTCGGCCACAATCTAATGATCCTGAGATACAGGCCATGATGGACAAACTGGACAAGCGTTTTGATACAATGGCTGACCCAGAGCAGGCTAAAAAGATCGATAAAAAATTTGATCCACGTGTGAAACGTTAGGACTGTTCAAGGCCTTAACCCTCTGCTTTTCTGCGCTCGTGAGTAATCCCATCATCGCTGCTCTTGATGTTCCTACTGCCAATGAAGCATTAACTCTTGCTAAAGCAATAGCCCCCGCAGTGGGTGCGTTCAAAATCGGCAAGGAACTCTTTGTAGCTGAAGGCCCTGATATTGTCCGTCGCGTACGTGATACCGGTGCCGCAGTTTTCCTCGACCTAAAATTTCACGATATTCCGAACACTGTCGCCAAGGCCGTCACCAGTGCCGCACATCAAGATGTCCAAATGCTCACCGTCCACGCCAGCGGAGGTACCGCCATGCTCCGTGCCGCACAGGAAGCGGCCGGTGGCAACGGCCCGCTCGTCCTCGGTGTGACCGTGCTCACCAGCATGGATCAACAAGACCTGAACGAATTGGGTATTCAAAAAACGCCCGCTGAACAAGTGCGTCACCTAGCCCAACTGGCCACCGCAGCCGGCCTACGCGGGCTGGTGTGTTCGCCCCAAGAAATTGCGCCGCTGCGGGGAGTGTTACCGGCCGAAGTGCAATTGGTCACCCCCGGCATCCGCCCTGCCGGCATTGCGTCCGGCGATCAAAAACGCGTGATGACACCCGCCGACGCCATCACCGCCGGTGCCGACTGGCTCGTCATCGGCCGCCCCATCTATGCCGCAGAAAACCCGCGCGAGGCTGCCGAAGCCATCCGGGAGAGTTTGGGTTGAGTCACTTTTTCCCGGCTACCACACCTGCACGGAATCGGCCTCAAAAATTTCCTCAAGCAACACGCTGTAATCTCCGTTGGGATCAACCTGAGTGAGATCCACCACACGCGTCTCATGGCCGGCGGCTTCCTGCGCGGCGATGACCTCGGCGGCCAGCAGATCGCCTTCGCGGGAAATCATGTGAAAGACGCGGGCCATTTCAAAAACGCAAGACGCTGGCACACTCGGCGGTAAGCGCGGCAAAGGCTTCGGGTTTCATGCCGTTCTCGAGAAGTTCCTCAGGACGGATATCCTCCATCGACTCAGCATCGGGCATCACGGACACCTGCCCACCGTTTTCACGAATCATGCCGATGAACTGTTTGAACATCCGGGCCTCCGGCAGGCTGGCGGCCTGTTCGCCCAGAGCGCGAGTAGCAGGCCCGCGCAGCACCACGTGCACGGAAACCTGATCCCAGACGCCCACACCACCGGCCATACGCACGGCCTCGGCCACGCGCGGGTTGATGCGCGGATCGCTGTCCACTACCACCAAAATACGGCGTTGTGACTTTGGACTGGCGGTGTGGATTTCCATCAGTTGAAACTGACAAACCGGTCGGTGGCGGCCATCACATCGTTGAGCATGGTGAGCCCGCCGTAGAGGGCGTTCTCGGTTTGGGGCAGCTTACGGCGTTGCGCGGCAAAGGCGCAGGCAAAAAGGCGTAGGCCGTGGCCGCGCAGGGTTTGCAGGCGTTCATCGGCCAGACCGTGCACGGCGTCATCCAGACAATAGAGATACACCTCGTCCTGCGCATTCAAGCCAGCGGTGGCGAGCTGCAAGGCGTGATGGAAATTGGGATGCTGCGGCGCGACAGAAAGGAGAATACCTAGTTTGCGAGACGCCTGCGCCATGCGGCGAGGGTACGGCAACAAAAGGAACGGAGTCGAGGCCGTTAGTTGATCTTTACGCCCTGCTCCCAAAGAGGCATCAGGTCCGGATCGGTGGCGGCCATTTTCTTGACGCGCTTGGAGTCGCCCACCTTGAGTGCGCGTTCCAGCCATTCACGGGCTTCGCCCAGCTCGCCGCTCTGGCATTTGTAGCAGGCGAGATTATAGGGAATGGCTTCGTCATGCGGGAAACGCTTGACCACCGGCGAGAGCGTGTCGTACGCCTCCTGAAAACGACGCAGATAAAAAAGGCCGTTGCCGTGGTTGATCCACCCCTGTGGCAGTTCGGGATTGGCCTCAATCATCTGGCGGCTGATACGCAGACAGTCCTCCCAATCCTCCATGCGGTTGAGAATGTGCCAACGTACCTGCAGCACGTCGTAGTGATTGTGGAACGGCTCGGAAATCAATTCCAGTTCGGCCAAGGCCGACGGCAGATCGCCCAGTTCCATCCACCCCTCTGCCCCGGACAAATAATGCGTGTCCGGCGCCTCAAGTTTCCCCATCTTCATGTTTGCCCAAAAATGCGAGAACACAGCTCAACCCAAAAAAGGTGATGTTTGGTGTGCCCTCCTTGGTCAGTTCGTGCGGCTCCCTCGCAACGCCGTTATGCATAGCAGGAGCGTTGCCAAAACCCAAGATCGGGTTATTCACCGGCTTTTTACCCTAATGACACGAAATGCCCGACTTACCAGCGCAACTAATGCGCTAATCGCCGCAAAGGCGCAGCAGCTCGGCTTCACCGAGGACGGTGATGGATAATTTTTCCGCCTTGGCCAGTTTGCTGCCGGCCGCTTCGCCGGCTACAAGGTAATCGGTTTTCTTGCTCACGCTGCTTACCACCTTGCCGCCGGCCGCCTCGATCTTGGCCGCAGCCTCATGGCGTTTGAGATTGGGCAGCGTGCCAGTCAACACCAGCGATTTCCCAGCCAACGGCCCGGCCGCTGCCGCGTCCTGATAGAGCGCCGATTCAAAATTCAACCCCGCCTTGCGAAGTACGTCGATCAATTGCCGATTATCCGGATCGCCAAACCACCGGTGCACACTCTGCGCAATCACCTCACCCACATCATCAATGGCCACCAGCTGATCTTCAGTAGCATGCATCAGCTCATCCAGATCGCGGAAGTGCCGGCACAAGGCCTTCGCCACGCCAGCGCCAACGTGCAGGATGCCCAAGCCAAACACCAACCGCCACAGGTCACGGCTCTTGCTAACCTCTAGACCGTCCAAAAAGTTCTGCGCGGATTTCTCCGCCATCCGCTCGAGGCTCGCCACTTCCTCCAGCTTGAGCCGGTACAATTCGCCCACGTCATACGCCAACCCGCGCGCGACAATCTGTTTCACCAGCACCTCGCCGCCACCCTCGATATCCATTGCGCCGCGCGCGCAGAAATGCTCCAACCGGCCGCGCACCTGCGCCGGACAATCCGGATTGGCGCAGCGCCACACCACGTCATCTTCCGTCGCCTTGCTCGCTGCAGTGCCGCATTCCGGACATTTCTTTTTCAGTTCAAATGACTCCGATTTATCCGGTCGCTTGGCCAGCACCACCTCAATTACGGCCGGGATTATCTCGCCGGCTTTCTCAATGATCACCGTATCGCCCACGCGAATATCTTTGCGCGCGATCTCCTCTTCGTTGTGCAACGTCGCACGGCTCACGGTACTCCCAGCAATCAACACCGGTTCCAGTTCGGCCACCGGCGTCAACGCGCCCGTGCGGCCGACTTGCACGGTAATGGCCTTGAGCACGGTCTCGGCCTGTTCGGCCGCGAACTTGTAGGCAATCGCCCAGCGCGGCGCCTTGGCGGTGGCACCGCATTGTTCCCGCAGTGCCAGCGGATTGAGTTTAATGACCGCCCCATCGGTTTCGTAATTCAACCCATGCCGATCCGTATCGAGTTCGTTGATCGACGCCACCAAATCATCATGCGTGCGCCCGGTCCAAATCCGTTCGGGCGTGGGAAAGCCCATTTGATCCAACCAATCGAGCACGCCGACTTGGGTATCCGGCACCGCCGACTCCGCGCTCACCTCACCCAGCCCGTACAAACACACGCCCAGCGGGCGTCCGGCAACGACATGGGGATCAAGCATCTTCAGCGAACCCGCCGCCGCATTGCGCGGATTAGCAAACGGCTCCTCGCCCATCGCCTGGCGTTTCTCATTGAGCTTCGCGAACCCCGCCTTGCTCATGAATACCTCTCCACGTACCTCGAGAATTTTGGGGATGGAACTCGACCCTCCTCCCAACCGCAGCGGAATGCTTCGGATGGTTTTTAAATTGCCCGTGATATCATCGCCGCTCACGCCATCACCCCGTGTGGCACCGACGGCAAGCGAGCCATTTTCATAACGCAAACTCACCGCCAGTCCGTCGATCTTCGGCTCAATCGTCCAATCCAGTTCGGCCTCCGGCAGCAGCTTTTCCACGCGCGCCTGAAACTCCGCCAACTCCCCGAAGGAATATGTGTTATCCAGACTCATCATCGGCAACGCATGGCGATGCTCGGGAAATTCACTGACCGGCTTGCCGCCGACGCGCTGGCTCGGGGAATCGGCCGAGGCCAGCTCTGGATGGGCATCCTCGAGATCGAGTAACTCGCGATACAGCCGATCGTAATCCGGATCGCTGATCGTCGGTTCAGCCAGCACATAGTAGGCATGATCGTACCGGCGCAATTCCTCCGCCAGCGCTGCATGGCGTTTATTCGCCTCAGCAGAGCTCATAACGATTGCTGGTAATCTTCCGGCACAAAATCATCCGCGTGATACGAACTACGGACGAGCGGGCCGCTGGCCACGTAGGTGAAGCCCATGGCCTCGGCCGTTTTTTTGTGCTCGGCAAATTTATCCGGATGAATGAACTCCTCCACGGGCAGATGTTTCTTAGTGGGCTGCAGATACTGGCCCAGCGTCAGCAGGTTGCAACCGGCCGCGCGCAGATCGCCCAGAGCCTCCAGCAGTTCCTCCTCCGTCTCGCCCAGGCCGAGCATAATGCCGGATTTAGTAAACGTCTCCGGCGACCGCTCCTTCACCTTGCGCAAGACGGAGAGCGACCGGTCGTAGGTGGCCACCGAACGCACCTCGCGCGTGAGGCGCCGGATGGTTTCTAGGTTGTGATTGAAAATCTCCGGACGTGCCGCCAATACGGTATCGATCGCGGCATTATCATCCTTAAAATCCGGCGTAAGCACCTCGATCAAAATGCCCGGGTTCACCTCGCGCACACGCTGGATGACCTGATGGAAATGCGCCGCCCCCCCATCGGGCAGGTCGTCTCGAGCCACCGCGGTGATCACCACGTGACGCAGCTTCATACGGCGCGTCGCCTCGGCCACGCGCTCGGGTTCATCGGCCTCCAACGCCATTGGCCTACGCGTGTCCACCGCGCAAAACCCACATGCACGCGTGCAGCGATCGCCAGCGATCATGAAGGTCGCCGTACCCTGGCTCCAGCATTCCCAGTGGTTGGGGCACTTGGCACTTTCACAAACGGTGTTAAGGTTTAGATCATCGATGAGGTTGCGTGTGGCAAAGTACGCGCTGGCGGTGGGCAACTGCAGGCGAAACCATTCGGGCAACCTGGGACGTTTCGCGGGCAAACTCGGTGGCTCGGCAACCGTACTCATGCGTCCCTCCCCAGACCTTCCCAAAACACTACCAACTCGCGCGCGCCGAAATCCGCAAGTATTTTACCATCCACCTCAATTACCGGAGCTAGTGTCTGGCCAGAGATTTTTTCCATGTGCTCGAACGCGACCGGATCCTCCATCACATCCACCGTCTCAAACTTAATGCCTTGGCTTTTCAGCCAGTGCTCCGCCTGGCGGCACCAGCCGCACACCGGCTTCACATACAAAATTACTTTCTCCGGTTGATACATCACTCGTCTTCCGTCAGCACCGTGTCCTCGTGCTCATAACCCGGCGAGCAACAACAAAGCAACCGCAACGTGTCCACGCCGGTGTTCCACAGTTTATGCAGCGCGCCCGGCGGGATGGCAATCGCGTCGCCCACGCCCACCTCACGTAACTCGTCCCCAATGCGCATGCGCCCGGTACCATGCGTGATATAATATATCTCCTCGGCCGCCGGATGATAATGCTCGGTCGTCGCTCCGCCCGCCGGAATACGCGCCTCCGCCAGGCTTTGATTAGCAATCGCCGAATTACGATGCGCCAACAACTCCCGGATTTCCGAACCATCCTTGGTCGTAAATGCCGGTACCGAGTTAAGGTTTTGCACATCCATGTCGCCGCCTACTGTTAGGTTTTCCAATCCCGATGGCAAAATCCTTTTTGTTCCTACCTGTATTTTACCTCAGGCTGGCGTCGGAGACAAATTCGCGCTATTTAGGAGGGATGAAACATTCGCCGGCCTTCTTAAATCTGGTGAAGGACGCCCTGAAGCGGGTGACGGAAATTTCGCTTAGTGAAGCTGACGCCCGATTGACCTCAGGCGATCCAGTGGTGCTATTGGATGTACGCGAGGAAAGCGAATGGGCAAAAGCCCATGCCAAAGACGCGCAATACCTTGGCAAAGGTGTGCTCGAACGCGACTTGGAAACTCGATTCCCTAATAAAGGCACCGAGATCATCATGTATTGTGGCGGCGGCTACCGCAGCGCTCTCACCTGCGATGCCGCGCAAAAGATGGGCTACACGAATGTGAAGAGTTTGGAAAATGGCTACCGCGGCATGATCGCAGCAGATTGGCCGATGGAGAGCTAGATTTCAGGGTGAACTAGTAAATTCCTCCACCTTTAACACTAAAACTCATTTACTCTTTTTATCTCGCTTCGCAATTTGTTTGCGGAGCTTGGGCCAGTAATCCTCTCCGACCATATAGCCCATGCAATTCTTGGATTCGCAATAACAAGGATTGTCAAAGGCATCCTCGAGATCATAGTTGTAGTTGTACAAGATCTCTTCGCCCTTTTTGATGTTGCGAGTTGCGATAATCCACACTCGATCATCCTCCACATCACTCTCGGCATTCACTTCACAGCCATGATTGATAAATCGCGCAGGGTTCCACGGTACTTCACCATCGATATCAAAATGCTTGTTAATGGTGAACACGTAGGCATTACCGTCCTGAAGAGCAGCTTGAGCCTTCTTTTTGGTCAGCGGCCGACCGACGTACTCAATGATGCGCGCCCCCTTCCGTATAGGTTTCACGGCGAAAGCACCGTAATTGTGGATACTGGATTGTTTGAATTCCAGATACTTGTTTTCCACCTGCGTCTCAACGGGCATGTGCGGCATTCAACGGGCGGCAGCGGTCAACGGTCAAGTGACAGTTGTTCGACTTTTTTGTTTGGCAACGCAGTCCGAACGGTTTGCAATAGCGCATGCGTTTGTTAATTCTATTACTATTCCCGTTTGCTCTCCTGGCTGCTCCCCCCAATATTGTGTTGATTGTATCCGATGATCAGGGCTACCGCGATCTCGGCTGTTTTGGGTCCAAGGAAATCCTCACACCTCAGCTCGACCGTCTCGCCAAGGAAGGCATGAAGCTCACGCAATTTTATGTCACATGGCCGGCCTGCACGCCATCACGCGGCTCGCTTCTCACCGGACGTTACCCACAGCGCAACGGTATTTACGACATGATCCGTAACGAGGCGCCCGACTACGGTTACCAATACAAACCCGGCGAATACGAGGCCACTTTCGAGCGCATCGGCGGCATGGACACGCGCGAGGTGCTGTTGCCAGCCATGCTGAAAAAGGCCGGCTACGTAAGCGGTATTTTTGGCAAATGGGATCTCGGCGTGCACAAACGTTTCCTGCCGTTGGCACGCGGGTTTGATGACTTTTATGGATTCGTGAACACCGGCATCGACTACTACACCCACGAACGCTACGGCGTGCCCTCGATGTACCGCAACAACTCGCCCACGATCGCCGACAAGGGCACCTACTGCACCGACCTTTTCGAGCGCGAGGCCGTACGTTTCCTCGAGGCGAACCATCGAAAACCGTTCTTCCTCTACCTGCCCTTCAATGCCCCGCACGGCGCCAGCAATCTTGATCCCGCCATCCGCACCGGCGCGCAGGCCCCGGAGAAGTTCAAAAAGCTCTACCCCAAACTGCAGGCCCAGGCCGGCACCGAGCAACGCAAGCGCAGTCGTTATGGCGACAAACTTTATACCGTACCCAACCGCGCCGCGCGACGGTTGGAATTCGTCGGGTCCGTCACTGCCATGGACGCCGCCATCGGGCGTGTGCTGGGTTTGCTCGACCAATACAACATCGCCGACAACACCCTCGTCATTTTCTTCAGCGACAACGGCGGCGGCGGAGCCTCCGACAACACCCCCTTACGCGGCGGCAAAGGCCAAATGTTCGAGGGCGGCCTGCGCGTGCCCTGCATCATCCGCTGGCCTGGCCGCGTGCCCGCCGGCAAAACCAGTGACGCCTTCCTCACCACATTGGAAATTTTCCCCACCCTGCTTCAGGCCAGCGACGTGAAGCCGCCACAGGATATTATCTTCGACGGCTTTGACCTATTACCCGTGCTGCAGGGCAAGACACCTTCCCCTCGGAACGCCATGTTCTGGCAGCGCCGCCATGATGTAGGGGCACGGGTAGGCGACTGGAAATGGGTGGATAGCAACAGGGGAAGCGGCCTGTTCAATCTGAAAACCGATATCGGGGAAAAACAGGATTTATCCGCAACCCACCCGGGAAAATTGGCAGAACTCAAACAACACTTCGCCCACTGGAAAAAACAAATGGACGCTGCCGAACCCCGCGGCCCGTTTCGGGATTTTTAGCCATCACTTACGGGCAATCACCCCGATCACCTTAGCTGAAGCGGCATTAGTCAAGAGGCACGCAGCTTTAAAATTCCACGTCACGTTGGGCCCCAACTGATTTGTATAATCCAGCGTCTCACCGAGCAGCGCACCTTGCCCGTCGTACAACTCGATCTTCAATTCCACTTGCTGATAATTCGCGCCCGAAACATTCTCCACCGAACCCGTTACATAAAACGTCCCATTCGTATTGCCCAGCTGGGAAATCATCGTGGCGGAGTGATTGATCTGAAAATCCTCGGAAGTATCCCGGCGCGGTGCTGTATCAAATTGAAACCGCGTGTACTGTCGCACTTTTTTTGCCAGCATGGGATCGAAGACTTCCAGCGCCATGGGCAGAAGAAAATAAACAAACCCCAAAACCATCACGACACCCAAAGGAACCACTGCCCATTGGGGAAGAGAACGAGCTGAACTCTCATTTCCATCCTGCTCATCCTCCAATTCTGCAGGAGGTTTAGCTGCCGTGCTACTGCCACTACTCCCCGAAACAGCTTGTTGGATGGCTTGAAAAGTTGGTTGTGGTAAAATCGTACCCCCAGCAGGAGATACATATTCACCTCCTCCGGCGACTTGCCGTTTAACAGGTGCCGGCGCTATTGGAGCTGGTTGACTCTCGAATGAAGTCTGAGGCATAGCGGCCTGTTCACCGGCAAGGTCGCTCATGGGATCCATAGGATCGCCTCCTTGAAGTTCGGTCGCCGGATGCAGTGAATCACCACTTGGCATGCGGCGAGGCGACGGGGCGCGGGCTTCATTCGCGCTTTCAATCTTATTAGATCGCTTTGGCGCACCGCCCTGACGCAGGGGCGACTTCAGTTTGGGCTGATCTCCGGCATCTTCTTTAAGCGAACTGTCCTTGCCGGAACCGGCCAATCTCCGCCCGATCTTGGCTGGCGCCTCGGGTCCACTGGCGACCGCTTTCCTGGCAGATTTTTTCGGGCGCGGGCGGGGCGGCCCTCCACCTCCCCCGCGGCGAGGCGAACGTGGCCGAGGTGGCCCGCGCCGTTTGGGTTTTTCGGTCCCTTCAGACTCTTCCTCTACCGCCGAAGACTCGGGCTCTTCCGGCTCCGGTTCAGGAGTTTCCTCATAGAAATCCTCTGGCTCTGGAACCGATTCTTCCTCAGTAGACACCGTTGAAAACGTAGAAGGTGAGAGCGTTGTCAGCTTGTTGCAATGGCCACATTCGACTTCTGCCCCAATCGCTTCGGGTGAATTATCAAAGGAGAGTTTACCGTTGCAATGCTCGCAAACATGCTTGAGCAACATTTGCAACCCGGCTCCGCAATGTGGGCAGTTAAAGTCCATCCCCACTGCATCCAGCGGTAGCGAAACGCGCCCGTTACATTCACAACACGGGGCTTTGATGTAGACTTCCTCGCTCATCGACTGCGCGGTATTGTTGCGAATTTAACCAATACTGGCGACTCGATTTTTCAACTACTGCTGCCAATCAACAAAATCCACCAGTGGCAGACGGTCAGGCACAAAGGTATTTACTTCCGCAGTTGGATCAGGATGACCGATAGACAAACCACAAACGATCCAGCGATCGGCCGGCAGCCCCAAGGTGGCCCGGATCACGTCAGAATAACCGGCCACGCTGTATTGCGGACAGCTGCCTAGGCCCAAGGCGGTGAGCGCGAGCATCAGGTTTTGAAGAAACATGCCGGCATCCAGAAAATTACCGCGTTCGGCACCGGCCGGCAGATGCAGGATCATGTGTACTGGCGCGCCGAAGAAGGTGAAATTCTCCCGTCCATGCGCCTTGCGCGCGGGCACGTCATCACGGGCAATATCTTTCAACTCAAACAACGCATAGCCGCAGGCCCGCGCGCGATCCATCCATTCCTTTGGCTGCGGTTGCAGTGAATAGTCGTAATCCGCCTGTGGCTTGGCCCCGGCATCGTACTCGGCACACAGAGCGTTGCTGAGCGCATCGCGACGGGCGCCAGTGGTCACGGTAACGCGCCAAGGTTGAGTGTTCTTTCCGGAAGGCGCCTGACCGGCGGCGGACAACGCCGCCTCCAAAGCACCGCGTGAGACTGGTTCATCGGTGAACGCCCGCTGACAATGGCGGGCGTGCAACAGGGAAAGAAATTCAGCCGGGTTCATGACGGCTGCATTGAGGGTTAATGCACCTCGCCGGGATCGAAGAATCGCTTGACCTCGATCGTAGCGTTTTCCACTGAATCGGAGGCGTGGCAGATATTCTTCATGCTGGTGGTGCCCATGTCGCCGCGAATGGTGCCGGCGGGGGCCTGAGTGGAATCAGTCGGGCCCAGTAGTTCGCGAATGGCCGCCACGGCATTTTCGCCTTCGAGCACGAGGGCCAACACGGGGCGCGAGCTCATGAACTCCACGATCTCTGGAAAAAACGGCCGATCGGCAATGTGGGCGTAATGTTCCTGAAGCAGTTCGTCGGTCAGCGCGATGAGCTTGGTGGCGCGAATTTCAAACCCGGCTTTTTCGAACCGGCCGATCACTTCGCCGGCGTGGTTACCGTCGAGACAGTCGGGTTTCAGCAAAATCAGGGATCGTTCAATGGCCATAGTGTGCAGCCCTCGTGAGGGGCTGGACAATTAAGCAGGTTTTGACTCCCGGCGCAATGCGGAAGTGGGGCATGCCTAGCCGCTAATTGAATGCTCAGCCAAGGCCACGGCTTTGATCATGGCTTTAGCTTTGTTGACGGTTTCCTGAAATTCAGCTTCGGGGACCGAATCGTTGACCCAGCCGCCGCCGGCCTGGACGTAGGCTTTGCCGTCCTTGAGCATGGCGGTCCGGATGGTGATGCAGCAATCGAGGTTGCCGTTGAAGCTAAAGTAACCGACCGTGCCGCCATAGGGGCCGCGGGTGGTCTGCTCAAATTCGCTGATAATCTGCATGGCGCGGATCTTTGGGGCGCCTGTGAGGGTGCCGGCGGGAAAGGTGGTACGCAGGAGATCGTAGGGGGTCTTGTCCGCGCAAAGCTGGCCGGTGACGCTGCTGACGATGTGCATCACGTGGCTGTAGCGCTCGATGACCATCAGGTCGGCCACCTGCACGCTGCCGTATTCGCACACGCGGCCAATGTCGTTGCGGGCGAGGTCCACGAGCATGACGTGTTCAGCGCGTTCTTTCGGGTCGTCGAGCAGATCTTTTTCGTGCGCCACATCTTCTTCTGCCGTTTTGCCGCGCGGCCGCGTGCCGGCGATGGGACGGATTTGCACCTGCCCTTCCTCGCTACGCACATGGATTTCCGGCGAAGCGCCCACGAGCGAAAAACCATCGAGCTCCAGCAGGAACATGTATGGCGAAGGGTTAATGGAACGCACGGCACGATAAACATCGAGCGGATCGGCCTTTACCTCGGTGGAGAAGCGTTGCGAGCCGACTACCTGAATGATGTCGCCGGCGCGGATGTATTCCTTACTCTTGGCGACGTTGGCGAGAAAGGCGTCCTTCTCCATGTTGGATTCGAACGGGGCCGCGGGCGGCTCGGCGGCAAGCGACACCGGCCGATGTTCCAGGGGTTGCTCCAGCAACGAGACGAGCCGCTCGACTTCCTCGACCGCATCGTCGTAGGCGTCCTCCGGCTTGGCGCCGTCCTCGATGATGGCGTTCACGAGAATAGTCACCGTCTGCCGCACGCGATCGAAGATGAGCAGTTCATCGGCGATCAGAAAATACATCGTGGGCGTGCCCAGCTCATCCTTAGGCGGACGCGGCACCACCGGCTCCACGTCATGAATAAATTCGTACCCCACAAACCCCATCGCGCCGCCGGTAAACCGCGGCAGTCCCGGCAGATCCACCGCGCGATAGCGGCCCAGCACGCGCTCCACCACCTCCAGTCCGTCGCGCACGTGATGCTCGCCCGGTTCGCGACTCACCGTGTAGGTGGCCGTCACCTGACCGCCCTCCACCACCTGCACCTGATCGCCATCCTGCCGAATGATCCCGCGCGGATTGCAGCCGACAAACGAGTACCGGCTCAAGTGTTCGCCACCCTCCACGCTCTCACACAGAAACGCCTCGCCGCCCGACCGAATTTTGCGATAGGCCGAAAGCGGCGTCTCGAAGTCCGCCAGAATCTCGCGGTAGACCGGAATCAAATTTCCCTGCTGCGCGTGCTGCAAAAATTCCTCGCGCGAAGGCGTGATGTGAAAAACGTCGCTCACGATTTTTTAATGTATAACCTCTCCGAATCTATCAGCCGTTCCTCAGTCACCACGCCTACATCCTCCTTCACACTACGGAAAAAACAAACCTTGTTACCCTTATAACACATCAAGTCTCTATTATGCATAATCGCTGAGACTAAATCTTCGTCATTAAATTTCAAACCGTCGGTGAAGGACATCGGCGGAAATTAACCACAGAGGCACTGGAAGCACACGGAAAATCAAACCACGCGCACTGGAATCTCAGCTTGCGCTAGGTGCCTTTTCACGTCTGCCACGGTGTATTCGCCGAAGTGGAAAATACTGGCGGCAAGGACGGCATCAGCCTGCCCCTGCTTGAGGACATCCACCATATGATCGAGATTGCCGGCCCCACCGCTGGCCACCACGGGCACGCCGACATTCTCGCTGATGCGGTGGGTGATCTCAATGTCGTAACCCGCTTTGGTGCCGTCAGCATCAATGCTATTTAGCACAATCTCTCCCGCGCCAAGCGCCACCGCTTTCTTAGCCCAATCAATGGCGTCCAGACCGGCCTCCTTGCGACCACCGTGGGTGAACACGCGCCAGGTGTCCTCACCGGTTTGCTTAGCATCGATGCTAACCACGATGCATTGGCTGCCAAATTTCTCCGCGCCTTCCCGAATGAGCGGCGGGTTGGCAATGGCGGAGGAGTTGATGCTCACCTTGTCCGCGCCAGCCTTAAGCATCGTGCTCATATCTTCCACGGTACGAATACCGCCACCAACCGTAAGCGGCATGAAACACTGGTCGCCGGCACGCTCGATCACATCCACGATCGTCTTGCGCTCATGCGCGCTGGCGGTGATGTCGAAGAACACCATTTCATCAGCGCCCTGCCGATTGTATTCCAGCGCCAGCTCCACCGGATCACCAACATTACGCAGTTCACCGGCCTCGGCCTTGCCAAATTGCACGCCACGCGTCACCTGTCCGTCATGGACATCAAGACACGGAATGACACGTTTGGCTAACATCAGATTTTCGGGGCGGGAGACTAGCGGCGGGTTAAGGCGGCCACGAGTGAAAAAGTTTTTGTACGTATACATACAATATTGTTGCCAAGGTGGGGTGTGGGCGTAAAGTCGGGGCATGAAGAGGTTAGCAGGCCTGTTGTTGGTGTTGGGTTTGGCCCCCCAGCTTTCCGCACAAATTTTTGGCCCCGGCGTGATTCACACCGGTCAGGGCGCACCGATCAAGATTATCGCTCCCAGCACACCGCAAGGAGCCCCGACGACCACGGTGATTATCAATCCACCAGCACCCCAAGTGGCCGTAATGCAACCGCAATATGGTGGATATAGTTATCCTTACCACCCTTTTCATACCCAAACACAGCGCGGTCTACCGATGCATTCCATGTCCATGACACCAGGCTTTATGTATGCCCGACCGATGTACGTGCGCCCGACACTTGGTTCCATGATAATTATCACGCCACCTATGGTGGATTCCATGATGCCCGCACGCACGGTTTTTGGACGTTGACCTGGAAAAATCAATTTTTTACCGAAAACCGCCGTTTTTTAACAAACGGCGGTTTTTTCGTTTTCCGGCACGGACTATGCTGTGAATAACCTGTTAACAAACACAATAAATCCAAGGAAGGACTGTGTTAATGAAGAAAATCGTATTTTTTACCGTTGTTGCGTTCACCTGCGAGGTGCAGGCGCAGAATCTCTTTAGCCCCTTTCGCGGCCTGGCGTTTCCGCGCCTGAACGCTGCGGGTATTCCCAATCCCCAACAATCACAGCCGGCACCTACGCCCGGGCCTCAAACCCGCGGGCCGGTAAGTTCCACCACTGTGGCCATCGGCGCCGCGGTTGGCGGAGTAATCGGGTCCAATAGCCAAAAAGGCGCCGAAGGCGCGGCGATTGGCGGCGCTGTGGGGCTGTTGATTGGCCAAATGCTGGATAATAAAGCCGCGAAAAAGTCCCAGCAACGAGCGCAAACAGCCAATCCTCAACAAACTCTCCCGCAAGGGCCTGTGACTGCCGGCGCACCACAAATTGATCCGGTGACTGGGTTGCCCATTGATCCCAATGTTGCAGCCCCCGCCACACCGCCAGCCATTGATCCGGCCACGGGATTGCCTGTGGGTGTGAGAGCTCCATCGCGCACGGCTGTACCGATTCCGGCAGTTCGTCAGGCACTGACACCCCGCCAGCGGGTAAACAAGCTTTTCGGACGTTGAGTATTCTGCCATACTTTCCGTCAAAGGAAGAGCTATGAAAAACGTGCCTGCTATTTTGATCACCGCCGCCTTACTTGGCGTCGCGGCCTGCACCAATGTCAATTCGCCCAACGGCCCGAGCGTTACCGAGCTGCGGCCTAGCGAGCGCGGTTTTGTGGCCGGGCTCGGCATTGAATCCCAGGATCTGGTGACCATTTCCGATAAAATGGCACGCGGCATTCTCGGGGCTGAACCGATCGCCAACGCGCAGGGCAAACCGGTGGTCGTGCTTGAGCCGATCGACAACGACACGCGCTTCCCCATCGATCAGGACATTTTCTTGACCCGCATTCGCGTTGCGCTCACGGGCAATGCCAATGGCAAGATCCAGTTTGTCGCCCGCGAACACATCGACAAGTTGGAACGGGAACGCGATCTGAAAACCTCCGGTCAAGTAACGGGCGGCGAAAAGGTACAGGGCAATGAATTTAAGGGGGCGGATTACATCCTCACCGGCACCTTCAAGGCCATCTCAAGCCGAGGTGCCGCCGGCGCGAGCGATTATGTGCTCTACACGTTTCAGCTCATCAATCCCAACAACACCGACATCGTCTGGGAGGGATTTCATGAGATTAAGAAACAGGGCAAAGACGACGTGACCTACCGCTAGGCCTACGTCAGCTGCATCATGAAGTTTGCCACGGCCAGCCCGCTGCTGTGTTTGTTGTTTACGCTGTGGATGACCGCCTGTCAGACGCCGGACATCCAGCCTGCTCCAGAGTATTCCGATGATCTCGTCGTCGAGGGCAAGCGCCTCATTGCCCAAGCCCCCAGGCAGGACAAAAACCTCTGGCGCCTGCGCGTGGGCTTGATTGCCCTCAAGCAAAATCAACCCACCGAAGCCAGGGCCTTGTTTGATGCCGCCATGCCCGCGGCCGGGCAGATTCTCCAGACCGATGCCAGCACGCGCATGGCCCAAAGCCTGTTCTCGCCGGAGAACGTGAAGGGATTCCACGGTGAACCTTACGAACGCGCTATGGGCTGGTTTTATCGCGGCCTGATTTACTGGATGGACGGCGAACCGACCAATGCTCGGGCCTGTTTCCGCACCGCGCAATTGATGGATGCGCTGGCCGAGAAACAGCAGTACCGCGCCGACTGGGTGATACTGGATTATCTCGACGGATTCATCTCCGCCAAGCTCGACAAAGACGGTTCAGCCGCCCTGCAACGCGCCCGCGAACACGCCGGCGACACCGACCTACCTGATTACAATCCGGCAGCCAATACGTTGGTTGTGTTGCAGACCGGGTTTGGCCCGGTGAAAAAATCCGGCGGCGATGTCGGTGAAGCACTGGTTTACGATGCCGGTCATTCCGATGTTGCCCAGATCCGCATCACAGCCGCTGGCCAAACGGTGACCACTCCGGTTTTTGACAACCTAACCCTGCAAGCCTCCACACGCGGCAGCCGTGCAATGGATCTGATACTGGCCCGGAAAGCCAACGTAAAAAAGGTTGGCGACACCATCGGGGATATCGGCACTGTGCCTGGGGTGGTGCTGGTAGATTATGAGGAGACCCGCGATGCGGGGTTGGCATTGCTGGGCGTAGGCTTAGTGGGAAAATTCATCGGCAACTCCGTTGAACCTCGCGCCGATACACGTACTTGGAACAACCTGCCGCAACATCTCAGCTTCGCCGCGCTGCAGTTATCCGCAGGCGAACATCCCGTCACCGTGGACTTTCTCGATACGACCGGCGCAGCCTTGCCCGATCGCAAAAAAAGTGTATTGTTAACCGTGCAAGCCGGCCGCGACACTGTGGTGTTGGTGGCCGACCGATAAAGGAGATTTATGAAACACCTGCTCATCCTCACCACCGCTCTGGCCTTGCTCGGCTGCGGCACGCCGTCTGTCACCAAATCGGTTCAGGCCAATAACAGCAAGTTCGTCGCGCTCGGTTCGCTCGGCAGCCAGCTCGTGCAATGCACGGCGTTGCAGGAGACCGTGTTGCCCGATGGCCGGTTGCAGGTGCGCGCGAATATTTTGAACCGCGCCAACAAACGGCTGGACCTGCAGGTGAACTGTATTTTTAAGGACGAGCAGGGCTTCGCCACCGGCGATGAAACGCCTTTCCGCACACTGATTCTTGATGAGACCGCGCAGGAAACCGTACTGTTTACCTCGCTCAATCCCCAAGCCAAAAACTACACCGTGCGCGTGCGGCTATCGCGCTGATTTAATCACATGAAAACAATTGCCCTCGCCCTTCCCGTCTTCGTGCTGTTCGGCTGCGCCACTGTACCGCCTGCACCCACGGTCCACCGCGTGAATGGCGTGCCGGTGTACCAAAAGAATGCCGAATCCAAGTCCGGTAAGCAGTTCATTTACACCGAATCGCCCGCCACCCCACTGCATGTCCTTTACACGGCCGAACAGGCCAAGGCGATTCTGGATGAATTCAAGATCACCTACGCTAAGCTCGGCGCGCCCAAGATAAATGTCCGCGTTAACCTGCCCCAAGGCGCTGTGCAGGTGCCGCAGGTACCCATCGTCTCCGGCGGCGTCGCGCCCGCGATTGATCCGGCCACCGGCCTGCCCATGCCTGCCGGAGCCGCTCCGGCCGGTGGCGGCACCGCAGCGGGCGGCATTCCAGGACGATTATTCGACACCAACGAACTCGCCACCCAACAGACCAAACGCGAGGTTGAACGACTGTTCGGCCGTCCTCTGCGCATGGCCGGGGTGACTTTGGTGGATGCGGCGCTGACCAATCTCCCTGAATTGTCGCTGGAGATTTTAATCAGCGAACGCGACTTAAAGGTCGTGGGGTTGAATGGCGAAAGATCCTACACCGTACCGGACATTCAGGTGACCGCCACAAAGGCTGCCGATGGCACCATCGTGGGTCAGGCCAGCGTGCTAGATCTCTTCCCCCAACCCGGTGCCGCCGCGCGCATGCTCATGCGGTACGACATCCGTCAGCTCACCGAAGCCACCGCGCTCTCGCTAATGCGAGACATGAGCGCCACAGCGCAGTAATTATTTCACCCCGTAATTAATCGTCATCGCACTGCCCAAGATGCGGTGGATGGCAACATTGCGACAGCCGAGATTACGCAGCATTTGGTCAACGCCATCTTGCGCTGGGTAATGCTCTAGAGATTCATGAATGTACGCATAAGCCGGCGCGTCGCGGCAGAATATTTTCCCGAACACCGGGACCATCCACTTTAAGTATGTGAAATACGCCCAGCGCCACGGGGCAAAGGAAGGCTTACCGAAATCCAGCACCATAATCCGGCCACCGGGCTTGGCCACTCGGTACATTTCACGCAACCCTCCCTCGAAATCGGCCAGATTCCGCAGTCCGTAAGCGATGGTAACGATCTCAAAATGGTTATCGGGAAACCCGGTGGCTAGGGCATCGCCGCGCTGGAAGGTGACGCGGGTCAGTTCATCGCGGACCTCGGCGTAGTCCAGCATCACCTGGCTAAAATCTAGGCCGGTCACCTGCGTACCGCTATCGGCAAGCGCAAAAGACACGTCGCCGGTTCCACAGCAGAGGTCCAAAGCGTGATCCTCCACATTTGGATTGGCCAATGCCACAAAACGGCGTTTCCAGTGGTGATGCAGGCCGAAGCTCTGCAAATTATTGATCAAATCGTAGCGCGGCGCGATGGTGTCAAAGAGTTTTTGCACGCGTTCGGCGCGTGTGGCGTCATCGGCAAAATACCCCTTAACCATCGGGACGAACGATAGCAGAAAAGAACCGAGAAGACCGCGCCAAAAAAGTTTTTTCAAATAAACCGGCACTTCGTGCCGTCAGGAAAAGGGTTGCCAAAAACCCGGGCGCCCCCTAAACCCCGCCATTCACGAATGGGCAAGACACTGGTCATCGCAGAGAAACCCTCCGTTCAGACGGACTTGGCGCGTGTGCTAGGCAAGGAGCTGGGCAAGTTCTCCAAGAAGGGCAAGGACCGGAATAGCTATTTCGAGAACGACGCGGCGATCATTACCTCGGCCGTCGGGCATTTGGTGGAGTTAAAAATGCCCGAGGGCCCGAACGGCAAAAAACTGCCATGGGGCATCAAGCATCTGCCGGTGATTCCGAATCAATTCGAACTCCAACCGATTGAGAAAAGCGAGAGCCGACTCAAACTGTTACTGCGGCTGATCCGCAACAAAGAGGTCGACAGTATCGTGAATGCCTGCGATGCCGGCCGCGAAGGGGAATTGATTTTCCGCTATATAATGGCTCTGGCCAAGGTGGATAAACCTCTCAAGCGCATGTGGATGCAATCCATGACTGACGGCGCGATTCTGGAGGCGTTCGACCGGCTGCGCGAGGATGGGCGAATGAAGCCTTTGGCCGATGCGGCCTTGTGCCGTTCGGAGAGTGACTGGCTCGTGGGATTGAATGGATCGCGAGCATTGACGGCGTTCAACTCGCGCCATGGCGGATTCAACATGACTTCAGCCGGCCGCGTGCAAACGCCCACGCTGGCGATCCTTAGCGAACGCGAACGTGCCATCCGCGATTTTGTGCCGCGAGATTACTGGGAGGTGCATGCGGAGTTTGAGGTGTATGCGGGTCGGTACGAAGCCCGCTGGTTTCG
>CAJWMQ010000037.1 GCA_913042895.1 uncultured Verrucomicrobiales bacterium
GGACGAATTCATTGCCCTCACCGACCTCGAGGCCGGCACAGCCACCTACACGGATCTCACGTTAGAACTGTTACACTGAAATGTTAACCGAAGAAAGCCGCCACCACGATTTCCCCGCCTTGACCGACATGGCTTATCTGAACACTGCCGCCGAGAGCATTCCGCCGGTGAGCGTGCACGAGGCACTGGCGCAATACGCGCGCGACAAGGGCCTCGGCATGCGCGGACGCGTGCCGCACAATGAAACCATGGAAGCCTGCCGTGAAGTCGCCGCACGCATGGTCGGCCTGCAAACGGAGGAAGTGTCGTTCTGCTCGTGCAGTTCGGAGGCGTACAATCTCCTCGCCAACGCCCTGCACCTCGGAGCGGACGATGAAGTGGTGATCACCGATCTTGATTTCCCCGCCGGTGCTACCCCATGGCTCAATGCCGCGGAGCCACCGCAAACTCGACTGTGGCAGGCGCGAGACGGCGCGTTGGATGCCAACGATCTCCCGGCTCTGCTCAATGAACACACACGCCTCGTGCAGGTGTCGCTCGTGAGCTTTTACAACGGTCACCGGTTAGATTGGTCGCCCTTCATCGAGACCGTGCGCGCATACGCGCCACAGGCAATTGTGGCCGTGGATGTTACCCAGGCACTCGGCCGTGTGGAGCTGGACTGCACCGATTTCGACATTCTCATTTCCAGCACGCACAAGTGGACCCTCGGCGTGCATGGCGGTTGTATTGTCGGCATCCCAGAGAATCACGAAAACGGGCGCGACCTAACCACCCACGCCGGCGGCTGGTATCATCTGCAAAACGCCTTTGAAGCCGATCGCTTTGAACGCACCGTGCGTAAGCCGGGCGCCGCGAGTTTCTCCGTGGGCATGCCAAACTACGCTGCCATCTACGCCCTCAATGCCGCGTTGCGTTATCTCGAACAGATCGGCGTTACCAACATCACCACCCACGCCGATCCGCTGGTTTCCCAGTTGGAAACCGGCCTGCGCGAGCTGAACCTCACGCCCATGGCCGCCCAACGCGACGGCAACGCCAGCGGCATCCTCGCCATCCGGCACGACCGCGCCGACTCCATTCACGCCACACTGGAAGCCGCCGAGGTGCACGTGATGAACCACGCCGGTCGCCTGCGCATGGCGCTGCACGGCTACAACACCGCCGCGGATGTGGAGAAGTTTCTGAGTGTGCTGAAGGGCGCGCTGTAGCCGGACTACAAATTTAACGGCGCCAAGTCTTCATCATCCTTGGCCATCGCATCCACGCGCTCGCCGCCTTTGGATCGGGCCATCTCCAGCATCGCCCGCGCCTCGTCCAGCCGTTCCATTAGACACAGATAACAGGCGACATTATATGAAATCAGCCATTCCTCCGGAAACCGTCCCACGCAGGGCGCCAGCAGTTCGTACGCCGCCTCAATGCTGCCGCCCGCGCACCGCCGCGCGGCATACGCGTAGTGCAACCACAAGCCCGGCTCCTCAGCCCATTGACCACACAACACCTGCGCCAGTTTCACCGCGGCGTTCCAATCCTTCGCGGCCATCAGACAATCCAACCGTACCGCCTGCACCGCCGGCAACAACTGCAAATCTTCCGGCAATCGCTCGAGTTCAGCAAAGGCCTCCTCCTCATTCCCCAACTCCAGCCAGCCATAAGCGGCCTGGGCCTGATGCAGGGCGGGCGGTTCCAGCGGTTCCATGCGGCGAATTATTTGCCTTTGCGCTCGCGGAGCCAACTCCATAAAGTTCGCCATGCCTTTAATGCTGCTGGCCAAAATGGAGGATGACACCGGATTCATCATCACACTGGGTGTCGTGTTGCTGGCGGTGATCTGTTGGCTGGTTCTGGGTCAGGATCAAACCATCCGCTTGCAGGATGCCGAAGAGGCCGCGCCGGATACCGATGAGTTTCGCCAAAAACTGCTACAACGACTGGATCGCACTAACGATCTGCTCACCTCCATCCGCAACAGCACGCTGATTTTCATCGTGCTGATTGTGATTGTACCCATGCTTTTCCTACTATTCACCGAAGGATGTAAACGCCCAGAGAAGACCCCGCCGGAAAATAAATCCGCACACGTACGGAATACCCCGAACACGTACAATCAGTAGTTTTTCTTTACAAATACGTAAATTCCACTTGCACAGCTTCCTACCCTGTGGTAACTAAAAAGAAACCAAGGACGCAACCCTTACCCAACTTAGGTGTCTCTCGATATTAACAGCATTGGAGGTTTTCCGCAGGCGACTGCATTTGATGGCATAAAAAGCCGTCAAAGCCCTGCGGTACCCGCGCCTCAGGCGCAACCTCAAAGCGAGACCGTCCGCGAACGCTCGACTCCGACTGCTGATTTTTCTCGACTGGACTTTGCCGCAGCGGCGCAGGCAGTAGCCGCCGCAGTGAGCGAGGGCGACCCCGTAAAAGCCTTTGCTCAAGGTGTTGCCGATGATCTCAGCCAAACCGGCAACGACACGTTTGCCGCCGTCGGACAAATGAATGACCTGCAAAATGCCCTGAGCTTCGCCTTGGAATCCAATTCCAACCTGATGAGCGATCCCGTACTGGCAGCCATCAGCTAACAGCTCACGACGAATTGTGAATATGCTCACGGCCCACGAGGCCGTTTTTTTGTGGGCTTGTAAAAACACCAATGGCACCGCAGCTTGGCCTGGTCATTAAGTAACCGGCGCCAGTTCGGGAATCGGCTCGCCGAAGGGGAGCATCGGCATGGGCCGGCCGGCGTGGTCGGGAAATTCGTGGGTGTAATCCACGCCAAGATGCTGATACACCGTCGCCCAAAGATCGTTGGGCGTCATAACGCGTTCCACTGGCTCTTCGCCCTTTGAATTAGTGGCACCAATGATCTGGCCGGTGCGCATACCGCCGCCGGATACCAACATGCTCATGGCGCGCGGCCAGTGGTCGCGACCAGGTTGATCCACCTTGGTCTTGCTGCCGGGCCGCACGGTGAGGCGCGGGGTACGGCCGAATTCGCCGGTCACCACCAACAACACGCGCTTATCCAAGCCGCGCGCGTACAAATCCTCAATCATCGCCGTGATCACCTGATCGTACAGCGGGAAACGCACCTTGGCGTCTTTGAAAATATGACAATTCACCGCGTGGCTGTCCCAGTTATACACACCTTCCTTGAGCCATGGTATGCCGCCCACGCCGTAGGGGTTTTCCATCACCACCGTCACCCACGGTACCCCGCGCTCCACAAGGCGGCGGGCGAGAATCGCCTGTTGGCCCCACGGATGCATGGCGAACCGTTCGCGCACGGCGTCCTTTTCCTGTGTGATGTCAAACGCCTCGCGCACGGCCGAGCTAGTCATCATCTCCATCGCTTTGCGATTGAAGACATCCATACTGCCCAGCAAACCGCTGGTGTCCACGTCGCGTCGAAAATTATCAAAGCCCTTCAACAGCGTGTTGCGGTCGCCCAAGCGATCGGTCATAGCGCGATCCAGCGACACATCATCCACCTTGAAATTCGGTAGGCTCGGGTCAGCGGAAATGCGGTAGGGGTGCGTGTGGCTGCCGAGGTAGGCGCTACCGAAAGCAAACGTGTCCACGCTGTTCACGCGTCCGTTACCCATCACCACGTAATTCGGCAACCCCTTCGTGTCCCGCTTATCGTCAAGCACCGCTGACGCCATGGAGCCGACGCACGGTGTGTTGTTCAGCGTGCCGGTCGGCGTGGCCGGTTTGCGGCCGGTGAGAAACCGTTTGTGACCGCCACCATGATCGGCAAAGCCATGATGGATCGAGCGGATGATGTTAAATTTGTCGGCGATCTTTGCGTGCCTCGGGAACAACTCGCACACCTCCATACCGGGCACATTAGTCTTAATCGGCATGAACTCACCCCGATACTCGCTCGGCGCCTCGGGCTTCATATCATACATCTCCATGTGCGGCGGACCGCCTGGAAGCCAAACAAAAATGACGGAGGTATCCTTGCCGGACACACCCGGCGCTGCATTCTTCGCCTGCGCCTCCAGCAAACCCGAGAGGCCCAGCCCGCACGCCGTCCCGCCGATCTCCAAAAAAGACCGCCGCGAAACCGGGCCCGGGCAAAATGCAGTTCCGTCACTCATTGCTCTATATTATATGACACTCGGTTTTGTTTTGGAATTCAAAAAACACGGGGCTTTGACATCTTCATCCACGTCCGTACGCTCAGGTCATGCGTCTGTTGCTTCTCCTTTTCTTGATCCATTGTTCGTTGCACGCGAAGGTTCCGCCCGCGCAGCCCAATTTCATTCTCATCATGGCCGACAACCTCGGCTACGGCGATATTGAGCCATTTGGGAGCCGGTTGCATCGCACGCCGAATCTCGATCGCATGGCACGGGAAGGGCGCAAGCTCACCAGTTTTTACAGCGCCAGCGGCGTGTGCACCCCGAGCCGGGCAGCCTTGATGACCGGTTGTTATCCGCGCCGCGTGGGCCTCGATTGGACGCCTGAGGACGGCCACGTGCTCCGGCCCGTGTCACCGAATGGGCTGCACCCGAATGAAATTACGATTGCCGAGGCCTTGAAAAAGACCGGCTACGCGACCGCCTGCATCGGTAAATGGCATCTCGGCGATCAGCCCGAATTCCTACCCACGCGGCAGGGTTTCGATTATTACCTCGGCCTGCCGTACAGCGATGACATGACCCACGCCACCGGCCAGCGCATCGGCGAACGCCTCCGCGGCAACCAATGGCCGCCCTTGCCGTGGATGGAAAACAACAAGGTCATCGAGGCTCCGGCCAATCGCAACCTCATGACCCAGCGCGAAACCGCCGCCGCGCTCAAATTCATTGCCGCCAACAAAAACAATCCCTTCTTCCTGTACCTGCCCCACAACATGCCCGGCAGCTCGCGCCAGCCATTTGCCAGCGAGGCCTTTCGCGGCCAATCCAGGAATGGCGCGTGGGGCGATGCGGTGGAGGAACTCGACTGGGCCGCCGGTCAGATTTTCGACGCGCTCAAGAAACACGGCATCGACGAACGCACCCTAGTCATTTGGACCAGCGACAACGGCGCCCCGCGCCGTAATCCGCCGCAGGGCAGCAACGCTCCACTCGGCGGCTGGGGCTACACCACCGCCGAAGGTGGTATGCGCGTGCCCGCCATCGTCCGCTGGCCCAACTTCATTCCCGCCGGCAGCGTGAGCGATGAACTCTGCACCCTGATGGATTTACACCCCACCTTCGCCAAACTCGCCGGCGCGCAATTACCGGAACGCAAACACGACGGCCAAAATATCTGGCCCGTCTGGAGCGCCCGTAACGCCAAGTCGCCGCACGATCATTTTTTCTACTACCATACCCACACACTCCAAGCCGTCCGCGACACCCGATGGAAACTCGTGCTCGGGCAAAACCCGAAGCTCTACGACCTCAAAAACGACTCCGCTGAAAAAACCAATCTCGCCGCCAAACACCCCGAAATCATTCAACGCCTTCAAACCGCCGCAGCTCGGGCAACGGCGGAACTGGGAAGCGGAGAACAGCAAGGCCTCCATGTCCGTCCAGTAGGCCGCGCAACAAAGCCGACACCCCGCATCCGGTAGAGTCGAACACCTCACCAGTCCTTTTTCTTACCTACACCCCTCCGCGTAAAAATAAACCTACAAAAAAAGACGGGCCGAGGACCGTCTTGTGGAATTTTATTGTGCTGGAACTTACTTAGCTTCAAGGCGGTAGATTCGACCGCGGCCCTCGAACCCGAGCAGATACTGCTCGCCGGCGTTATCCTCGCCAAAGCTGGCGATAAACCGAATCGGGTTAGGAGCAATCACCTGGCCGTACTCTGTTACCTTGCCGCCACTCTGACGGAAGGCCCACACGGTACCAGTCCTGTAATCACCGTACACATAAGCACCCCGCAACGCGGGAATCTTTTTGCCGCGATACACGTAGCCGCCGGTGATACTAAGGCCGTGGCCATGTTTATTGAATTTCGACTTGCCGGCACCTGCCGGTGAATGCGGGTATTCGATCACGGGATCAATGAACTTCTCGGGCTGGTTGAATTTCGTGGTCAACACGCCACCGGCTTTGGCCGCACTTTCGTGGAACCCCTCGCGCGGACGCCAGCCATAGTTGCCGCCTTTCACAATAAGGTTCACTTCCTCCCAAAAATCCTGGCCCACATCAGCAGCCCAGAAATCGCCGTTCTCCCGATCAAAACTCATGCGCCACACGTTGCGCAGGCCGTACGCCCAGATCTCTGGACGGGCTCCTTCGCGACCGACAAACGGGTTGTCCCTCGGAATGCCGTAGGGCCGCCCGGCCGTCGGCTTGTTGACATCAATACGCATGATGGTGCCCAGCAGCGTGCCTAGGTTTTGCGCGTTGTCGAAGGGATCCTCGCGTTTACCGCCGTCTCCGTGCGTGATGTACAGCTTACCGTCCGGCCCGAAGAGGATGCAGCCGCCGTCATGATTCCAAAACGGCCGCTCAATGGTCACCAGCTTGCGCTCGGTGGCCGGATCTACCTTGCCGTTGTTGCCCACCTTGAATTCACTGACAATACTGCGCAGCGGTTCGTGCGCGGAATAAAAGACGTACAATTTGCCGTTGACCTTGAACTGCGGATGGAACGCCATACCGAGCAAGCCTTCTTCATCCTCCACGTAAGGCTTGCGCGCGGAAATATCGAAGAGCACCTTGGCCCGATCGCCCTTGGCATTCTCGGGCAACTCGAGGATGGTGCCACGCTGTTCCAGCACGAACATTCGGCCATCGGGCAGCTGCTCCAGCCACAGGGGCCGTTGGAGCTTGAGGTTGGGATAGGCATTCACCAGCTTCAACTGCGGTAACTCGGCGGAAACCGTGCCCACAAACGCCAGCGCGCAAAGTCCACACACAAATCGGGTGAGAGAAACAAAGGGTTTCATCGGCTGATTCAAGGCCGTTGCGCCGGGCTTGTCAACCGGCGAACAACGCCCCGACCAATTCGCTGGTGCCCGCCACCAGCACAGGTAAGCCCACCGGCCACGGTCCAGCCAACAACAATGCCATCCCCACTATCACCAAGCCCGCGGGCACCAAAGGAAACATCAATGTGTCATTCATGATGGAAACAGCTTATCGGCGCCACTAGGACATTGACTGTCCATGTCACGGAAAATCGAAGTTCCGCCAAAAGGGCGCTGGCTCCGGATACAAGCCGATGGTAATTTGCCCCCATGAAACTCGCGTGTTTTCTAGGAATAACGCTGATTTTCGGCGCCACGGCCGCCGAGCCCCGTTTCCAGTTGCGGTCCCTGATCCAGAATGACGGCACGCTCCTGCACGTGCGGTTGGACACGGAAACCGGCAAGACTTGGCGGTTGGAGCGGGTGTTGAAGAATCGGATGGAAATCTCGCTGCAAGGCAAGTTGGCCGCCCGCGAGTTGGAACGCACACGCATCAATGTGAAGTCACTGGAGTCATATACGTTGGCTGAGGTGTTGCAGACGTTGAACGGGATTCTGGCAGAGACGGGCAATGACAATCTGCCGCGACTGGTGTTTTCCATCCCGGTCAAGAATCCAGATATCGATCAGACCAAGGCCCGGGAACAACTCGTGCCGCCGGCTCAACCGTTTGGAGGAGCCCCGCAAGGCATCGACCCCACCACGGGGCTACCTATCCACCCTCCGTCGCCTGTCCCGCCACCGCCATTCCCAGGAGGTGCCGGCGGCGGATCGGCTATTCCCGGTTTTCCTCCCAGCGCCATCCCGGGTAACCCCAACGCGCCCCCCATCCAAATTGACCCGCTTACCGGCCGGCCCTTATTTCGACCGCCCGTGCCGCGCCCACCGCTATGGCAGCCGCCCCGCCGCAAGGAGGATGTCACCCTGTTTCGCATTCGGAACTGGGGGCAGCCGATGCGGGAGACCTCCGTAAAACAGGTGCTGGCGCATGTGTTGAACTGCGCCGATTCGCCGTTGCGGTGTGTGGTGGATGAGAAGACGGTTTATTTTACTCCCGAATCCAGCGTCATCACCGTGGGCCGCGACTATTCCCAGCCGCAGTACGTAGAGCAATGGGTGGAGATCGGTGAGGACAATCCGAACCCACCGGAGTAGATGCGAACAAGTCGGCGTTGAACGGTCGCCAAGCCCGATGTTTTATCAGCCGCAAGGAGCACACGTTTGAACGACTGGAATATACAATCCCGCGGACATCGATGCCAAACCTGCGACGTAACGTTTGAAGACGGTACGAGCTATCATACCGTGCTCGTTTACGAAAATAACGAGTATATGCGGCAGGATATTTGCACCGCCTGCTGGAAAAAGGAAGGCGACGGAGCCCCGTCGCGCAAAGGATTTATCTCCTCTTGGCAGGGCACTTACGAAGCCCCGCCACCAACACCACCCGAGGCGATTCAGAAAGATAATGCTGAAGGGCTCTTGCGGAAGCTGGTCGAAACCGGCGATACGCGGTGGCGCGAAGCCAGCTACATTCTCGCTGTTATGCTCGAACGCAAGCGCGTGCTTAAAGTGAAGGAACAGATCAAGGAAGCCGATGGCCGCGTGTTTGTGTACGAGATGAGTCAGTCCGGCGATGTGTTTACCATTCCGGATCCTAACCTCAAGATGGAGGAGCTGGAACAGGTGCAAATCGAGGTCGCCACCCTGCTGGAACACGGCCTGCCGGTGGAAGGCAAACCGTGGCCGCCCGAGCCGGAGGAACCAACAGGCGAAGCAGACGCCGAAGCCTCGGAAGATACCGGCGATACATCTGAATCTGCGGAGGACGCGGAAGCACCCAAACCGGAAACCACCCCCGCGGCCGAGCAGGTCGCCTAGGCTTCATGCCCGCGCGGGGTCCATTCCAAGAGCGGCTGGGATACACATTCAAGCAACCGGAGCTGTTGGAACTTGCCCTCACCCATCCCTCGGTGAGCCATGAACAAGGCGAGAAGCTCGCCAATAATCAACGGCTGGAATTCCTCGGGGACGCCGTGCTGCAGCTGATTATCAGCGTGGAATTGTACAAGTGCTTTCCCGATTGCGACGAAGGCGCGTTGTCCAAGGCACGCGCGCGGCTGGTTAACAAGGAGGCGCTGGCCGAACGCGCCACGGCTATTCAAATCGGGCCCGAGCTCGTGCTCAGTCGTGGCGAGGAGATCAACAATGGCCGGGAACGACCCTCGGCTTTGGCCGATGCCTTTGAGGCGTTGGTCGGTGCGATCTATCTGGATGGCGGGTTCACCAAAGTGCAACGATTCATCCACACCGAGTTCACCGAGTCCCTCACGCACGCCGATGCCGGTCGGCACACAGGCAATCCCAAGGGCGAGTTGCAGGAGATTTTGCAGGGCAAAAATGCGGTGGCCCCGGAGTACCGCTTGCTGGAGATGGAAGGACCAGATCATGACCGGTCATTTATCTGCGCCGTGCGCCACAGCGGCAATGAATTGGCGCGCGGCTCAGGCAAGAGCAAGAAAGCCGCGGAAATGACGGCGGCCCGGGCGGCCATCGATAGCCTACGCGCCAAGGGCAAGGCCTAAGCCGCGTTTGGCGGGACGCATAAGCCCTTTAAAATTGACCCGAACGCCCGGTTTCCGTAGGTTGTGCGAGCTTTTTTAATATGGCCAACAGCGAAATTCAGAACAATTACCTGATCCCTCACGTGGTGGAGCAGACCAGTCGCGGCGAGCGCGGATACGATATTTATTCGCGCCTGCTGGTGGACCGTATCATCTTCCTCGGCACCGCCATCGATGATTCGGTGGCCAATACCGTGATCGCCCAGATGCTCTTTTTGCAGATGAGCGATCCGAAGAAGGACATCCACATTTACATCAACTCCCCCGGCGGCCACGTCACCGCCGGCCTGGCGATCTACGACACCATGCAGTTCCTCACCTGCGACGTGAACACCTACTGCATCGGTCAGGCCGCCAGCATGGGCGCCGTGCTGCTCAGCGGCGGCACCACCGGCAAGCGCTTCGCCCTACCGCACGCCAACGTGATGATCCATCAGGTGCTCGGCGGTGCTCAGGGTCAGGCAACCGACATGGAGATCCACGTGAAACACATGTTGGAGCTCAAAAAAACCCTCACCGGCATTCTCGCCAAACACAGCGGTAAGCCCTATGAGGAAGTGTACGAAGCCTGCGAACGCGATAATTTTCTCACCGCCGAGGAAGCCAAGAACTTTGGCCTGGTGGATGAAGTAGTGTCCTCCCGCAAGGATGTCACTACGCTTCCGGACAAATCGTCTGTGGACGAGAAATAATCTGCACCGACCATGGCCCGCCCTCGCAATCTCACCCTCTGCAGCTTCTGCGGCAAATCGCATGCCGAAGTCCGCAAGCTGGTGTCCGGCCCCGGGGTGTACATATGCGACGAATGCATCGAAACCTTCAAACAAGTACTCGACAAGGAGCTGGCTGAGGAAGCCCCCAAGGGCGAGGCGCCACAGCTGGCCATCAAGCAACCCGCCGAGATCAAGGCCGAGCTGGACAAGCATTGTATCGGGCAGGACGCCGCCAAGAAGACGCTGTCCGTCGCTGTGCACAATCACTACAAACGCATCCTGCACGAGGCCGCCGCCGAAGCCGAGGATGCCCCGCATGCCGGCGTGGAGATTGAGAAGACCAACATCATGCTCATCGGCTCCACCGGCACCGGCAAGACCCTGCTCGCCCGCACCCTCGCCGGCGTGCTCGATGTGCCGTTTGCCATCGCCGACGCCACCACCCTGACCGAGGCCGGTTATGTAGGTGAGGATGTAGAAAACATTATCCTGCGTTTGCTGCAGTCCTCGGACTACGACGTGAAGCGCGCGGAGATGGGCATCATTTATATCGACGAGATCGACAAGATCACCCGCCGCACCGAAAACGTTTCCATAACACGCGATGTTTCCGGTGAAGGCGTGCAGCAGGCGCTGCTCAAGATTCTGGAAGGTACCATCTGCGCCGTGCCGCCTCAGGGCGGTCGCAAGCATCCGCAGCAAGAATACATCCGCGTCAACACCCGCAACATCCTGTTCATCTGCGGCGGCGCCTTTGTGGATTTGGACAAGGCGATCCAGCGCCGTCTCGGCAATCACGTGCTCGGCTTCGGCGCGCAGGAGCAACAGGTCGATGCCATGCACAAGGGCCGCGAAGCTCTCAAGCATGTGGAGCCGGAAGATTTACTCAGCTACGGGTTCATCCCCGAATTCATTGGCCGCCTGCCGATGATCACCGCACTGGAGGAACTCACCAAGGATCAACTCGTTGCAATCCTTACCGACACCAAGAACGCCCTAACCAAACAATATCAGAAACTGCTCTGGCTCGAGGGCGTGGACTTGGAGTTCACCAAGGACGCCCTGCAGGAACTCGCCGCCCAGGCCATTGCCAAGGGTACCGGTGCCCGCGCCCTGCGCGGTCAGTTGGAGCGGTTGATGCTCGATCTCATGTACGAGATTCCCGGCAGTGATGAAATTGAGTCGGTCAAAATCACCCGGGGGGCCGTGCAGGGTAAGAGCAAGCCGGTGATCCGGCGCAAACCCAAGCAGGCCGCCGCCTAATTCCGCTTGTCCTCGGCCCGCATCGTTGGCTTGCCGGGACAACCCTGATCCCCTTACGTTCCACGTCTTATGTCCGAAACCACGCCCATCGCCGACCGGTTGGCTGCCCACGTAGCAGCCCTGCCGCCGTCGGGTATTCGCGAGTTCTTCGAGCTCGTCCAGGGCCGGCCGGACGTCATTTCTCTGGGAGTAGGCGAACCCGATTTCACCACGCCTTGGCACATTCGCGAGGCGACCATTTACGCCCTGGAACGCGGCCGCACCAGCTACACCTCAAACTACGGCCTGATGAGCCTGCGCGAGGAGATCAGCAAATATGTCGCCCGCCTGTTCGGCCCCGTGTACCGGCCGGACAATGAAATCCTCATCACAGTCGGCGTAAGCGAAGCGCTGGATCTGGCGTTGCGCGCCCTGATTGATCCGGGCGATGAAGTGATTTATCATGAGCCCTGTTACGTGAGCTACTCGCCTTCCATCGCGCTGGCCCACGGTGTGGCCGTGCCGGTGGAATGTCGGGCGGAGGAAAAATTCAGCGTCACCGCCACTGCCATCGAGGCGGCCATCACGGATAAAAGCAAAGTGCTCGTGCTGAATTTCCCCACCAACCCCACCGGTGGCACGATGACGCGCGGGGAACTGCAGGCCATTGCCGATCTGGCGGTGAAGCGTAACTTGATCGTGATCACCGATGAGATTTACGCCGAGCTGACGTTTGAGGGCGAACACGTCAGCATCGCCAACCTGCCCGGTATGCGGGAGCGCACGATTTTTCTACACGGCTTTTCCAAGGCCTACGCCATGACCGGTTTCCGTATTGGCTTCGCTTGCGGACCGGAACCTCTGGTCGGCGCCATGACGCGCATCCACCAGTACTCCATGCTTTGCGCCAGTATTGTCAGCCAGGAAGCCGCGCTTGAGGCGCTGCGCAACGGAGAGGAACCGATGCTAGAAATGCGCGAGGCCTACCAGCAACGCCGCAATTTCATGGTCCAAGCCCTGAACGACATGGGGCTGGAATGCCATCTGCCGCGCGGTTCGTTCTACGCCTTCCCCGGCATTCAATCGACCGGGCTCGATTCCAAGTCATTTGCCACAGGGCTGGTGCAGGCGGAGAACGTGGCCGCCGTGCCCGGCGGGGCGTTTGGCACCTGCGGCGAGGGGTTCCTGCGCTGCTGCTTTGCCGCCGGGTCCGACCAGATCGAGGAGGCCATGGAGCGCATGGCGCGGTTTGTTGCCCAAACGAAAAAGGGCTGAGTTTCCCCAGCCCTCCTCCTGAACTTCTGAATGTTTTGTCCTTCTAGCGGAGCAGCTGCTTCTCAAGGTAATGCACGGTCTGGCGCACGTTGGCGTCAATCTCCATGCGATCCTTCACCAAACGGCAAGCGTGCAGCACGGTGCCGTGGTCGCGACCGCCAAAGGCCTCACCGATCGCACTGAGCGAATGCTCGGTGAGTTGGCGGCTGAGGAACATGGCGATCTGTCGCGGGAATGCAATGTTTTCTGGCCGGCGCTTGCTGGTCATGTCGGCCATACGCAGGTCGAATTTCTCTGCCACCTTCTTCTGGATCACCTCGATGGTGATAGTATGCCGGCCTTCTTCCTGCAGGATCTCTCGCAGCAGGTTTTCCACCACGTCGTTGGTGAGCTCCTTACCGGTGAGATGCGCGTAGGATGCCACTCGAATCAGCGCACCCTCGAGGCGGCGGATGTTCGTGCGGATCCGGTTCGCTAGGAAGGTCAATACGTCCTCGGGAATCTCTACGCCCATGGTCTTCACCTTGTTGCGCAGGATAGCCAAGCGAGTTTCCACATCGGGCGGCTGCAGGTCGGTGACCAAGCCCCACTCAAAACGGCTCACCAGGCGGTGTTCTAGGTTTTGAATCTCACTGGCCGGTCGATCGCAGGTCAGCACGATCTGTTTGTGGGCCTCGTGCAGCGCGTTGAAGGTGTGAAAGAACTCCTCCTGAATCCGCTCTTTGCCGGCGAGAAACTGAATATCGTCAATTAACAGCACATCGGCCTGGCGATATTTCTTACGAAACTTCACCAGCTGATTCTCCTGAATGGCCGCAATGTATTCGTTGGTGAATTTCTCAGAGGACACGTAGGAGACCTTCGCACCTTTCTTGGCGCCAGACACGTGCTGACCCACTGCGTGCAGCAGGTGTGTCTTACCGAGGCCCGTGCCGCCATACAGGAAGAGCGGGTTGTAGGCCTTGCCCGGCTGCTGAGCCACGGCCATCGCCGCAGCGTGCGCAAAGCTGTTGTTGTTGCCCACCACGAAGGTGTCGAACGTATTGCGCGGGTTAAACACCAAATCGCCGTCGTTGACTTTCTTAACGGCGGCTTTCTTGCCGCGGGCCGGCTTGGCCGGAGCGGGTGCCGCGCCGTTGCCCTCAGCGACTTTGAATTTAATGTTCAGCTTGCGGCCGCTGGCGGTGGCCAAAGCGTCCTGCAACAGTTCCAAGTAATTGTCCTTCAACCAGACTTCCGAAAATTCATTCGGCACCTCAAGGGTGATGGAAGACTGGTTCAGGGACACCGGCTGCACCGAGGAGAACCACAAGTTGTAGGTCTCGGTGTTGAGGAGAGTCCGGATCTGATCCGTGGTTTGTGTCCAAATTTTATCAACGGTTGGGTGCATCGTTTCGGTTCAAAGCATCAAAGTTCAAAATGTACGTTCCAATATAGTGCCGGGCTTATCCCGGCGCGACCCAAAGGCATTTAAGTCAGGCTCCCCCAAAGGGGATGACGGATAATCCGCCAACATGTCCACAGGATCCGGCAGCGCCATTTGCAAGAGACACGACATCCCAGCGATGAGCCGCAAGGCTCGGGTTTGCTGGGACGCGGGGCAATGTGTAAGCAAATGGCCATAGTCGTTCCACGTGAACCTATTAACTGTTGTTCACGATTTGTTCACACGCCAGCTTCCCGCTTGACAGGAACGCAACACACGTAACGGTTTCGTGACGTTTTTTATAAAAGTACTCGCTATTTATCATAACAATTTGCTTTGCGAAGAAAGGGAGGGAGATTTATAATGCATCCGCGCCGGTTTCCCCGGTGCGGATACGGACGGCGCTTTCCACGGCGGTCACAAATATTTTACCGTCTCCAATCTTCCCGGTGGTGGCCGCGGCCTGGATCGCCTTCACAGCGTCTCCGGTCTGCTCGACGGTCACCACCAGCTCCAACTTGAGCTTGGGCAAAAAATCCACAGTGTACTCACTGCCACGATAAATCTCCGTATGACCTTTCTGCCGGCCGAAGCCCTTCACTTCGGTCACGGTCATGCCCACAATGCCCAGCTCCGTCAACGCCGCTTTCACGTCGTCGAGTTTAAAGGGTTGGATAATTGCATCAATGCGCTTCATTCGCGTAACAGGTTCGGAAGTGATGTTAACAACCTAGGAAAATGTGTCCATCGAGAATCGGAATTTTTGAAAAATATATTTTCAAGTTTTTGTTAGATTTCGTTTTTCAATGATTCAGAAATGTGCACTCGACACTCGCCCTAATGCTCCGCTAAATCAACACGCCCATGGGCTGGATTTATCGTAACTGCCTGCAACCACTGCTCTTTTTTCAGGAATCCGAAGCCGCGCACAATCGTGTCATAGGTGGCCTGTCCTGGGCCGGCCGGTTGCCGTTTGTGCCCATGCTGACCGATACCATGTACGGTGCGCCCGATCTACCGGTCTCTTTAAGCGGTCTGAGGTTTCCCAATCCCATCGGGCTCGCGGCCGGGATGGACAAACACGCGACCGCCGTACCAATGTGGGAACGGCTGGGGTTCGGCTTTGCCGAACTGGGCGGCGTGACGAAACACGCGCAACCGGGTAATGACGCACCGCGCATGTTTCGCGCCATCAACGATCGCGCGCTTATCAACCGTATGGGCTTCAACAATCCCGGTGCCGAAGCCGTCGCGCAGGCATTGCGACAATGGCGCGCGCGCGATCAATGGCCCGCCCATCCCATCGGTATCAACCTCGGCAAATCGAAAATCACGCCACTGGAGGAAGCCGCCGAGGATTACGCCTTCTCCTTTCGCACGCTGCAGGGGTTGGCCGATTTCTTTGTCGTCAATGTCAGTTCGCCCAACACGCCCAACCTGCGCCAACTGCAGGACAGAAGTGCCTTGGACGAAATTCTGAAAACCCTCCGCGCGGTCGATTCCATGACTCCGCTCCTTATCAAGATCGCGCCCGACCTCACTTACGAAGCGATCGACGATGTACTTGAGCTGGCCACGGTCCATTCGCTTGCCGGCATTGTGGCCACCAACACCACCATCGAACGCCCCGAGTCCAGCGACGCGCAATGCCGCGCTACCTATGAGCAAACCGGCGGCCTTAGCGGCGCACCATTGCGCGCGCGCAGCACGAAGGTCATCGCGCACATTTATCAGCACACCGAAGGCCAGCTGCCGATCATCGGCGTAGGCGGCATCTTCACTGCCGCCGATGCCTGGGAAAAAATCACCGCCGGCGCCAGTCTGTTGCAGGTCTACACCGGTCTGGTCTATGAAGGTCCCGCCATTGCGGGCGATATTGTGCGCGGCCTCAAGGCGCGCATGGAACAAGAAGGCGTCCGCTCGCTGGCGGATGTGATTGGCCAAAGTTAACCGCCTTGAACCATGGCAATGATCCGGGCGCTGGTTTCCTCGGGGGACTCGCCGGAATTGTTGATGACCGTGGCGTCTTCCACCACTTTCAGTGGGGCAGCCCTACGGGTGCTGTCGCGTTGATCGCGGGCCGCGAGATTCTCCTCCACGCCATCGGCATCGCGCCGCGCCTGTCGTACTTCGGCTGAGGCATCGAGATAAAATTTATGCGGCGTATCCGGAAAAATGTTCGAGGTAATGTCGCGCCCCTCCATCACCAGATTACCGAACTGCACACAAGACCGCTGACGTTCCTTCATCCATTCGCGCACGAACGGCACCTGCGCCACGTGACTCACCACGGCACTGACTTCAGCGGAGCGAATTTCCTGCTCAGGAAAATACCCGTCCACCTCCAGCCAAATACTGTCGCCGCGCCGCACCAGTTCCGCCGGCCAATCGCGGCACAAGGCTTCCACCGACTCCGCATTAGTCACCTCGATGCCCGACTGCTGCGCGTGCCAGGCCAGCGTGCGATACATCGCGCCGGTGTCCACGTACACATACCCAAGCCGGGCAGCGATGATCTTGGAGTTCGTGCTCTTGCCACTGGCGCTGGGGCCGTCGATGGCGATCACAATGGGTTCAGGGTCACTCATGCAGCAAATAAATTTTCACCGGCCAACCTGCGTCCGGCGGCATCGCGAATTTCCGCACCTAACCCGGCAGGCGATGCGGCAGCCAGTTTCTGAAAAAAATTGGGGAAAGTTTTCCTCACGCAAGCCGGATCGCACAGGCGCATGCCCGGCAGCTTGAGGCTGAGCAGGGCAAAACACATGGCCATGCGATGGTCGTTGTAGGTTTCGATCTCCGCCCCGTGCAATTCAGGGGAGGGCTCGACGTGCAGCGTATCACCTTCTTCGCTGATCCGCGCGCCGCACTTGGTCAATTCCGTGCGCAGTGCCGCCACGCGTTCACATTCCTGCACGCGTAACCGGCCCAGATCCGTGAATCTCGTGGGGCGATCATGCAAGGGTGCCAGCGTGATGGCGGTCATGATGCTGTCGCCCAGATCCGTTTGACGCGACACCTCGCGCGGCGGGCACAGGAACCGCGTGAACTGCGCATCAATCTGCCAGCCGGTCAACGGCCAGTGCGCCACCTCCACGCCTTCGGCAAAGGTGTTCACGCCCCAAAAATAACTTCCGCTCGAGGCATCCGGTTCAATGGCAAACGTGCCGCCGGCCTTGGGAAACTCCGCGATCAGCTCCTGCGTCATCTGCACATAAGGCGCCTCTTCGAGCTTCGCCTCGCCCAAACCGATCTGCCAACCGCCGCGGCCCGCCGCCAACAACAGGGCACTGGCGAATTGCGAACTCTCCTGCAGACTCACCGTGCACGCCGCCGCGCGCGGGCCGGTCCCATGAATAGTGGCGGGCAACTTGTCGTTCAGCGCATCCACCGTGTACCCCAGCGCGCGCAGCGCCTGAAACAATTCGCCCTGCGGCCGTTCGTGCATGCGATCGATGCCATGCAATTTCACCGGGCCGTCCCCGAGACAAACCAGCGCCGCTAGAAACCGCGCGGCCGTGCCCGCATTGCCCACAAAGAGATCCTCCGGAGTCTTGGGAATCCGGCCGCCCTGGCCCTGTATGGTGATGGTGCGATTGCCGGACTCCGCCGGATCCTCGGCCACCGTCACGGCGAAGCCCATAGTCTGCAGTGCGCCTACCATGATTTGCGTGTCCTCACTCCACAGCGCGCCAGTCAGCGTCGTGTCTCCCTCGGCCAACGCCGCGAGAATAAGTGCGCGATTGGTTATGCTCTTGGAGCCGGGCACAGTAATGTGCGCCTGAACAGGCCCAGACAGAGGCGCGATCTCGATGAGGTCAGGCAGCGGCATTACTCGCGCTCCACGTCCTTCAGACCGGTAATCCATTGCTGGCGAAATTCCTGGCCTTTGGCAAAAAACGTTTCCAAAGCCGTCGCCTCACGGGCGTTCAACGCGGTCTTCAACGTCGCCAGTTCAGCCTGCAGATCATCGATAGCCTGCTTAATGGCCGGCGCGTTATCCATCGCAATGTCGCGCCACATGGCGGAAGAACCGGACGCCAACCGCGTGGTATCGCGAAAGCCCGTGCCCAAAAAAGCCGCCTCACCTTCGCGCAGTTGGCCGAGCACAGCGTTGACCAGTGCGCTTGCCAGCACATGCGGCAGGTGACTGGTGCGGGCGACGATCTTATCGTGCTCGGCGGCGGGCAGCGAAATCACGTGACTGCCAAGCGCCGTCCAAAATTCGTTCACGCGCGCGACACACGCCGCATCGCTTTGGTCCGTAGACGTCACCGCGCACACAGCGTTCTCGAACAAATCCGAGCGCGCATTGGCCACGCCCGTTTGCTCGGAACCTGCCATCGGATGACTGCCCACAAACCGCGGCAACACCGGCTCCACCTCTGTCACCACCGATGCCTTCACGCTGCCGACATCCGTCACCACAGCGTCCGGCGCCAAGTACGGTTTGATAGCTTCGGCCATTGCTTTCATGCCACCCACCGGCGTGCATAAAATCACCAACTCGGCTCCGGTCACCGCTTCGGCCAAATCCAGTGTGGCGACATCCACGGCGCCGGCGGACCGACATTCCTCCACACTCTCGGTCCGGCGCACAAGGCCGGTGACCTGCCCAGCAACGCCGCGTTGGCGGGCCGCCAAACCTATGGAGCCGCCCAGCAGGCCGACGCCAATGAGTGTGATTTTCGGAATAGTCACGGGAGAGTGATCATGCGGCGGAGTACGCCGTTCTCAAAGCGGAAAGTTATACCGCCGCCTCGCGCACCCGCTCGAGGATCACCTCTGGCAAATGTGGCTCACTGCCAATGGCTTCGGTGTACCAGACGAGCTTACCTTTCCGTTCGGTAGGGTTTCGCCATGTGTCTTGATTTGCCTCCAAACGCTTTTTAACCTGTTTTTCGGTTTCTCCGAGCAATACTGGGATATCCTCTACAGTATGAAGGCCATCGGCAATAAAGAATGGAACCATTACAATGTGGCGAGCTTCAGCGTTCTCGTAACAGTCCGCAATAAGCGGCGTCTCTTCCATGAAGGCTGACTGCACGTCTGCGTACTCGCCGAGTTCCTTAATTGCCTGAACCTGCGCTTCAATTGCTTTGCGGGATTTTAAATTTCTTTTTGTGCCATGACCGGCAATGATCAAGCAGATTTCCTCTGGTTTTGGCGGCTTAGGGAAAGGATATTTTTGAACGATCTCCTTGGCCCTCCCAAGCAGTACATCTGTCATGGTATTATGCGTTCCAACCGGTCGACAGTAAACAATCTCTTTGCCGTTTACCTCTGCAATACTGGGATAATTACATTCTCCCACCGGACAGTCACATTGTCCTTTGGTGCACAAACCTAGGCCAAATGGGATTTGTTCCTCGGTAAATTGTCCTTCACTGATTGTGATCGGGGCAGCAAAAACACGTTTTGAACTCAACTCCGTGAGTGCATCAGAAATATAAGGCTCCTCTAATTTGAATGCGCACGCAACCTCAGCAAAGAGCTTTCTTGAGTCCAATTCCTCCGTCAGACGTCGAGTTGGCTCGCTAGACTGGGAATTCACAGTACTCCCATGGGCAATCAAAAGGAGCGCATCATCGGAGAAATCTGTTGTCATCAGATTAAATCTATCACACGTGAGTTAAGAACCAAAAGCCCTACTGTAAAGACCTTTGAAATCTGAGGCGGTTATATCTCGCGGGTTAAAGCTTGCCGTCCATTGGGCGGCCGCTTCCTCAGAAAGCAAATCGATCTTGGTGGCATCTACGCCGCAAGCCTTCAAATCTCGGGGCATACCGGCAGCATCCATAAAGTCTTCCAGTAAGCTGGCCAGCGATTCATGAGCCGGAACTCCGTTGATCGAAGCAGCAGTCGTCCCCGTCACCAATTCAGCATAAGCCTTAGCGATATCTTCATCCTCTCCGTTAAACCGTACCACATGCGGCAACATTAACCCGACTGCCTGCCCGTGGATCACATCAAAATGTGCCGTTAGTGGATTGGCTGCCGAATGCGCCGCACCAAGCATACTATGCTCAATGGCCGTACCGGCAAAGGCCGCACCCAACAGCATCAAGCCTCGGCCCTCTAGGTCGTTCGGCTTGGTCAAAACCGCTGGCAAACTTTGGCTTAGCAAGCCGAACGCCACCCGCGAATATTGCTGGGAGGTCTCGTTGCGCTTACGCGTAACGGCGGATTCCACCGCATGTGCCACCGCATCAATGCCCGTGCAGGCTGTGACGCGAGCGGGCTGAGAAAGGGTCAGTTCCGGGTCCAGAATCGCCACCTTGGCCATCGCCTTAGGATCACCGCAGGCCATCTTGGCGTGCGTGACCGCATCGGAAATTAGCGCAAAACTCTGGCACTCACTGCCCGTCCCGGCGGTGGTGGGAATTGCAATGAGCGGCAGCATCGGCTTGGACGCCTTGCCAACACCCCAGTAATCCTTCATCTCGCCGCCATTGGTGAGCAGGAAATTGCATCCCTTAGCGGTGTCCATCGAACTACCACCGCCCAAGCCGACAATGAAATCAATGCCCTCGCGCCGGGCCAGCGGCATGGTCCCCACCCTGCACGGCATCGGCTCTGTGCACGAGCTGGACAGCGACCACTGCAAGACCGAGGCCGAGTGCCGGGACGAGATGCGGCGCAAGATCCGAAACCAGTACAGGATCGTGGGCATTGTCGGCGAGACCAAGGACTACGAGCCGCAGATCACGGGCGACGTCATGGCCGAGGGCCCGGAGCACGTGAACGTCTTCCGCGGGGAGGTCGTCGTCCTGAACAACGGGGACGAGATCCTGGCCATGGGAGACACCGCCGTGTTTGACGCCCCCGTGCGGCCCACGCGCTTTGTCCACGAGGGCGACGAGTACGCGGAGGTCCTGCAGCTGCGCAAGATGGACGCCGTGGGCTACGCCAACCAATGGGTGGGAATGCAGCTGGTGGCCCTCCGGCGCCAGAACCCCGCTGCTGCAGGGGGGATGCTGGAGGCGGGCCCCGCCGGCAACCTGGAGGAGTTCCAGGATCGCGCCCTGTGCTTTCCCATGACCTTTGTGGCGGGTTTCCTGGAGTCCCTGCTGCACCAGGAGCCGGGTCAGCCGCGAAGCCCGATTGCGCGGGCGACTGGACGTCGCCGGTCGCGAACTGCGCG
>CAJWMQ010000038.1 GCA_913042895.1 uncultured Verrucomicrobiales bacterium
AGAAGACTTATCCGGCTGCTCGCTGTTGATCATTGTCCCCAATGATTTTGCCCGTAGTGCCATTGAGGAATATGCCGCCCAAATGAAAATTAATGTCACCGCTGTTAAGTCCGAAGCGGAGGCTCAATCTACCTTATCTGAACAGGATCCATTCGATTTGATCCTGCTCGATCTCAATCTCAAGAATGGCGATGCACTGGATCTTGTGCAGAACATCCATTCCTCCATGGACCATGCCCAAACCAAAATAGTTTTACTCAATACACACCGAATGAAAGTGGACCCCGGTATGATGCGTACCTTGGGCGTTTCAGGCACGCTACTCAAACCTGTCCGCCTCAACCGCCTGCACCAAGCTCTCCTGAAGGCCCTGACCGGCAAGGTTCATAAACCCAAAACCTCCAACAGCAATTCACTTAACCAACACAATTCCCTACGAATTTTGGTGGCGGAAGATAATCCAATCAACCAGCGCGTTGCCACTCTGCAACTAACCAAGCTGGGTCATCAGGTGGAGATATGCGAACACGGCCAGGCCGTTTTGGACGCTAACCTAGACCAGTTTGATATCGTGCTGATGGATTGCCAAATGCCTGTGCTCGACGGACTCGAGGCCACCCGCCACATTCGCAAACTCGAACTCGTAGATAAGAACCGCGAACCGGTTTACATCATCGCCATGACCGCTAATACACAGGAAGGCGATCGCGCAGCCTGTCTTGAGGCCGGCATGGATGATTTTATCTCCAAACCCGTTCAGCTGAAGGAACTACAAATTGCATTACAAAAATCACTCGGAATTGAAGTCGAAGAGGAAGTGGTAATTAATTCAGAAATGCCTCTACTGGACACATCGCAATTAGATCAATTACGGGCCGCCGGACAGAACGATACGTTTCGCGAAATTATTTCGATGTATCTTGAGCAAACACGGTCGCAATTATCCGATCTACAATCAGCGATAACGTATCAAAACCCCAAAGAGACTGGCAACATAGCCCACCAGATTAAAGGCAGCAGCGCCAATCTGGGCGCTAGCCAATTGGCCGATGCTTGTTCACGGCTCGAAACCGATGCCAAACTTGAAAATCTCGACGGGGCACACGCACTCCTGCAGGAAATCCGGGGCACTTTCGACCGCACACAGGTCCATTTCCAATCGCTGCTGGACGAATAACCACCTTTGACAAGCGCACCGCCCCAAGCGTAGGTTACGCCCAATGGAAGCACTGCACGCGCCTTGGCGCATAGATTATATTCTCGGCCCCAAGAATCCTTCTGACGACGCTTCTGTGTTCACCCAAATCGGCCAATCCGAGGACGATGAAGGCAACTACGTCATCCGGCGTTCACGCCATGGTTATGCCGTCCTCAACACCTACCCCTACAATGGCGGCCATGTGTTGATTGTACCCTACAAGCAAGTTCAGGATTTGGACGATTTGAACGACGAGGAGAATCTCGATTTACTTCAGCTCCTCCAAGGCACCAAGCGCGCGATCCAATCCACCATGAATCCGGATGGCTTCAATGTTGGCCTTAATCTCGGACGTGTTGCCGGAGCAGGAATTGAAGAGCATCTTCACTGGCACATTGTCCCCCGCTGGTCTGGAGACACCAACTTTATGCCCGTCACCGGACAAACCGCTGTGCTCCCTGAAGCCCTGACCGAGACTGCCGCCAAACTTCGCAAGGCCTTGGCCGAATAATAAGATGGCTACTGTCACCCTTCAGTACGAGAATGCCCGCCAAGCCCAGCAGTTGTTTGATAACAATCCGGCGAACCTGCGACTACTCCAGGAGGAACTGGAAATTCAAGCTACCTCCCGGGATGGCTGGATAAAACTGGAAGGGGACGACGACAATCTGGCGCAAGCCCAAGATGTGTTCGCCTCGCTCAAGGATCAACTCGATACCGGCCAACGCCCCCGCCAACGCGATTTGCTGAAGGCCATTCAGACCGTTAAGGAAGACGGCGGTGAAGCGCTCAGGGGGTTGAAGAGCCAAACCATCACGACATCCCCAAGAAAACCTTCGGTCATCCCAAAAACAGTCGGCCAAAAAGAGTACATCCAAGCGATCACCACCTACGACATTACCTTTGGCGTAGGCCCAGCCGGCACCGGTAAAACTTACCTCGCCATGGCCATGGCCGTGAGTGCTCTCCAGCGCGGCGATGTTTCCCGCATTATCCTGACCCGCCCCGCGGTCGAGGCTGGTGAGGCGCTTGGCTTTCTTCCTGGGGACCTCCGCGAAAAGCTCAGCCCGTACTTGCGCCCCCTCCACGATGCTCTGCTGGACATGATCCCGGTCGAGGAGGTGCAACGGCACATGGAACGCGAGACTATCGAGATTGCCCCACTCGCCTACATGCGCGGCCGAACACTGAACAACGCGTTTGTGATTCTGGATGAAGCTCAAAATACTACCAATGAACAGATGTTCATGTTTCTAACCCGACTCGGCTATCATTCCAGAGCCATCGTCACCGGCGACCCAACTCAAATTGACCTCCCTCCCTCAAAGCAATCCGGCCTCCTGGAAGCATTGCTTACATTGCGTAAAACCGAGGGAGTCGCCATTAAGAAATTCGCCCAACACGATGTGGTCCGTCATCCATTGGTGCAAAAGATCATCAACGCCTACGAAACCCGCCGCAACCGGGAATGAACACCATCAGTGTCCGCAACCAGCAGCGTGCCCACCGAATCGCTTCTCGCGAATTCAAAAAAGCCGCAACGATCGCGCTGGATCAGCTTTTTCAAATCCCAGCCTATAGCCTATCGGTCACCTTTGTATCAGCCAAGCGTATGGCTAAAGTGAACGAAGCGTATTTGCAGCATGAAGGCCCCACCGACATCATCACCTTCGATTATTCGGAAGCCGATACGCTCGATGGCGAACTGATAATCTGTCCGGCGGTGGCCACCGAATATGGCCAACGCTACGACGTTCCACTCGGCCGAGAGCTTGCCCGCTATTTCATTCACGGCGTCCTGCATCTAAATGGACACGATGATCATGCCCCCAACGACCGACGGCAAATGAAGCGCGAAGAAAACCGCCTTCTGACCGAACTGGCCAAACGCTTTCCCGTGGACACTTTAGCCAATGGATGAAAAGGCCAACGGCATTATTCTGCGTGTCCGCCCACTGACGGATAGCAGCTTGATTGTCCATTGGTTGACTCCGGAACACGGCCGGCTTAGTACGGTGGCTAAAGGCGCCCGTCGGGCTAAGAGCGCTTTGCGAGGCAAATTAGATTTGCTGTTTGAAGCCGATTTCTCATTCCGCCGCAGTCGCCGATCGGATCTGCACACATTGCGCGAGGTACAACTGCTGGCCAATCATCCCAACCTGCGACTGGACATCGCGCGTCTTCAACTGTTCGCCTACGCCACCCGCTTGATTGAACGCGCCACTGAACCCGAGCACGCACTGCCCGGCATTCACGCAATTTTCGCTACCCTCCTGAAGCATTTAGAGAACAATCCCGCTCGGCCAGCTTTGGCTTATGCGCTTGAAATTAAGACGCTCAATGAATTGGGGCTAGCTCCATCTTTGGATGACGACAATCTGGACGAGGGGACTTGCCTGCTCATGGAACAGTTAGCGGTATTGAATTGGGACGCGATCATTACGCTCACACCCACGCGCGAACAAGCCACGACCGCTGGCCGTTTTTTAGGGAACTTTATCCAGCATCATTTGGAGTTCATTCCCAAGGGACGCGACCAGCTATTAGCGTTATGAATCCGCCTGAACCGGCTCCACCCATTTGTTGTGTTCCTTTATCAGGTTCACGAGAGATTCCACAGCCTCTGCTTCCGGAATCCCAAAACGTACGGGGGATTTCCCAACATACAGATTAATCTTCCCAGGCGCCCCTCCCACATAACCGAAATCTGCATCGGCCATTTCCCCTGGCCCATTAACAATGCATCCCATGATGGCGACCTTTACCCCCTTAAGATGTTCTGTGCGGGCCTTAATTCGGGCCGTTACCTCTTGCAAATCAAACAATGTCCGCCCACAACTCGGGCAAGCTACATAATCTGTCTTAAAGGTACGACAACCGGCCGCCTGTAAAATATTGTAAGCCAATCGGAGAGATTGACCTGCTCCACTTTCGCCGCGCACCAAAATCGCATCTCCAATGCCATCACACAGCAAAGCCCCTATCACCACAGAGGCCCGAAGCAAGGCGACATTCGGCTCCAATGGCACTTCCCCGAAAACCAGAGTATCCTTAAGCAAAATCGGATTAGTCTTTCCCTTCGCTGATAATTTAGCAGCCAGCAAACGAAACGCGGCAATCGTTGGCAAATCTACCCCATCGATCACCGTAATCATTTGCGAATCATCATCGATCTCAAATTCCTCACTAGGGTCCAACTCTAGCAAATCGAGATTTTCATAAACGCCCTCTGGCCGCACGTCATCACCGGGACGGATTTGCGGGGCTAATTTATCCCATGCATTTTGCCCAACAATAACCCGAATCGTCTGATCACCTCCGCACAGAATTCCCTCGCCCAAGTTAATTTCCGTCGAGTTACGTCGCTCGTATTCGAACGGATCATAAGACAAGCTCACCTCATCCACTTTCGAATCAGGCGATGTCAAGAGCGGAATCTGCTCTAGCAGATCGTTGCAAACAGCAATTTCATTGGGAGAATCTTCGGTCAGAGAAACACGTATCGTATCACCCAAGCCGTCGCACAATAATGAACCAATTCCAATTGCGCTCTTGATCCGTCCATCCTCACCTTCCCCAGCTTCCGTAACCCCTAGGTGCAGCGGATAATTCCAATCCGGCCCCAGCTCCGCTAATCGGGTCGCCAGCAGGCGATAACATTCGATCATCACCTTTGGGTTGCTGGATTTCATGGAGAACTTAAAGTTGTGAAAACCCCGATCCCGAGCGATGCGGGCGAACTCCAGTGCGCTCTCAACCATTCCCAACGGCGTATCACCGTATCGATTCATAATCCGGTCACTAAGGGACCCGTGATTGGTGCCGATCCTCATCGCCCGGTTGAGACGTTTACACTCGTCTACCAGTGGACCAAACGATTCCTCAATCCGAGCCAATTCCTCAGCGTACTCAACATCGGTGTATTCATGCGTGGCGAATTTCTTAGAGTCAGCATAATTGCCCGGGTTGACCCGAACCATCTCGACCCATTTTACAGCCTCCATTGCCGCAGCGGGCTTGAAATGAATATCCGCCACGACTGGCACATTGGAACCACGCTTGCGAATACCCGCAACAATCTGCTCGAGATTGGCGGCATAACGTTTGGTCTGGGCCGTAATCCGAACGATTTGACACCCTACTTCCACCAACGCCATCGATTGATCAACGCAAGCTTCAGTGTCCAACGTGTCGCTAGTGAGCATGGACTGACGCACCACTGGGTGATCGCCGCCCACCATCACACCACCCTGTTCAGGATCACCGACCACCACAGGCCGGGTCGCACGCCGGTGATAGCGATACGGTGAGGCACAATATTGCATACTATTCGCCGGAGCCGGCCGGTTGCTCCACCTTTTCAGTGTCGCGATTAAAGATATCGTGCAGCAACGGTACGCGTTTCACGTCCGCAAAAGTTACGTACACGAAGAAACAGAGCAACAACGCCGCAAACGCCGTGGTGGCCCATTCCTGGATTTTCACACTGACCGGTTCTTTGCGAATCCACTCAATGATGGAGAGCAGGATATGCCCGCCATCAAGGACCGGCACCGGCAACAGGTTTAGAATAGCCAAGTTGATGTTCAGTAGTACCAGAAAGCTCAGAGCCAACCGCAGATCATGATTCACCTGAATGGCAAGCATTCCAAAAATCCCGACGGGACCGCTCAAATCTTTCGCCCCCACGCCCGAATCCTTGCCGCGCCCAAGCGCCTTAAACGTGATGGCGATCTTTTCAAGCACATCCCCGATCTGCGCCGCTGGCGACGGATGAGCTAGTTCTTTGCTGTAACGAATGGGCTCAGGCTTGAAGACCAACCCAATATCCTGTTTCAACGCCACCCCCAAGCGATTGTCTTTCGGGGTGATTGAAACTTGAATTCCTTTGTCACCACGCAGCAGGTCCAATTGAAATTCTTTATTATCCTGAGCCTGAATGATATCCACCAACTGGCGCGTGCTAGTCACCCGAACACCCGCGGCGCTTTTGATTACATCCCCCGCTTGCACATCAGCCTTGGAGGCCGGGGTCGACAAGCCATCTTCGTCCTCTGTAACCACCTGTTCAACGGCAACTCCGGCGACATCTGGCGTTTCAAAAGGCAACTCCACGTCTTGATCACCCCGAGTCACAAGAACGGTTTTCATCTGCCCAGCATCTGCCATCAATAAATCCAGCAGTTGATACTGACTGTAGGCTTTCTCCCCATTAACACCCTGCACCACATCGCCCGGCTTGAAGCCCACGTCTCCCAAGAGACTAGGCGTCTCAAAACTCATCACCTCAAGTAGATCTTGATTATCCAGACGAATCCGCCGGATACCTCCGCTCCATGTGCCGGCCGGCAAATCAAACTGACGTTGCTCCTCGCCTCTCTGTACCTGAACCGCCACCGTTTCCCCTTCACTGTCCAGCACGGCATAAACGACATCTTGCCAAGTTTCAATCGGCTCATCGTTCACATTCATAATCCGATCACCCGGCCGCGCACCAATGGCGTACTCCTCGGACTGTTCGCCCACATAACCGACCACAGGTTCATTGATGGGTTTCGGAATTCCAACGAGCCAAATAAACACCGCGATCAAAATTGCAAAAATGACGTTCATCAGCGGCCCTGCAAATGCCACGAGAATCTTGGATAATGGAGAAACCGGCGGCAACTCCTCCACCGGATCCGGCGTCTCACCCTCGCTATTCTCGGAATCTTCATCAGCAGAACCTTCAGGTTTCCCTTCAATCGCTTCGCTGGTGAGCATCTGCGGCAGCTTCACAAAGCCGCCCGCGGGTATAGCACGGATGGAATAGAGAATCCCTTCGTGTGTTTTGCTCCAGATGATCGGCCCAAAGCCAATAGCGAATTCCTCGACCTTCAAGCCGCGCTTCAGAGCGACCCAAAAGTGACCGAATTCATGAACGAAAATGGCCGCCCCAAAGAGCAGGAACACGACCGCCACCACGTAAATTATGTTTAGAATATCAGCCATCCCTCAGATGTGGGCGGGAATATGTCAGAAAAGCGGCCCGTTCGCAATGCGCAATCACGCGTCCAAAATCACGTTTTGGGTAGCATTTCGGGCCCAAGAATCGGCCTCAAGAATCTCCTCCAGAGACGGTTGGGCCACGATCTCATGAGCATCCATCACTGCGGCGACCGATTCAGTGATGCCCATATAGCTGAGCTGACGCTCGCAAAATGCCTCCACCGCCACTTCATTGGCTGCATTGAGGACGGCCGGCAAGGTCCCGCCTTCCTCGCCGGCCCGTCGGGCGAGGTCCAGGGCCGGAAAGCGTTCGACATCCGGTTCCTCAAAATCCAACCGGCCAATTTCCGCCAAACTCGTTTGCACTCGGTCACTGGCCGCCCGCGCAGGATACGTCAACGCGTATTGGATCGGCAGACACATATCGGGCGTGGAGAGTTGTGCGAGCATCGAGCCGTCGACAAATTCCACCATGGAATGAATCACGCTCTGTGGATGCACAACCACCTTGACGCGCGGCATCTCAATATCGAACAACCACCGGGCCTCAATCATTTCGAGTCCTTTGTTAAACAGCGTGGAGGAATCGATCGTGATCTTGCGTCCCATCTCCCACGAAGGATGCTTGAGCGCCTGCTCGACGGTGATATCTGCAAATTCATCGGCCGGCTTCTCGCGGAACGGACCACCCGATGCCGTCAACCAAATCTGCCGAATGCTATCGACCGGCTTCCCGTCGAGACATTGAAAAATTGCCGAATGCTCACTGTCCACCGCCAACACTTTCACACCGTGCTTGCGGGCCTCAGCCATGACGGTTTCACCGGCCATCACCAGGATTTCTTTTGAGGCAACGGCAATATCTTTCCCGGCCCGTATCGCCGCCATTGCCGGCTGCAGTCCGGCAGTACCCACGATGGCGATCAACACAATATCGGCCTCCGGCAAGGTCGCCAATGCCAACAGACCTTCATCGCCGTACTGCACATTTGGTGTGCCGTTAAATTCGTTGGCGAATTCCTTGGCCGCCGCTGGATCCGTGACAGACACCATTTGCGGATTGAACTGGGCCACCTGTTGTCGAAGCAAATTTACATTTCGCCCGGCAGCCAGACCAATCAACTCAAGATCATTCGGCAAATCCTCCGCCACTTTGCAGGTACTGGTGCCGATTGAACCAGTGCTGCCCAGTAATACGACCTTTTTCATGACGGCAATATGTACTTGAGATACAGGTACATGAGCGGCGCATTGAACAGCAGGCTGTCGAGGATGTCCAGAATACCGCCCACACTCGGAAAAAAACTACCCGAATCTTTCATCCCAGCTTCACGTTTAAAAAGCGATTCCACCAGATCCCCCAAGACTGATCCCACCCCCAGCACCACGCCCAGCCCGAGCGCATGTGCTAAGGGGACATTTTTAAATGGGGTATCAGCAAAATGCACAAACAACCAAGCGGCCACCACTGAAAAGACAATGCCTCCGGCAAACCCTTCCCAAGTTTTTCCTGGACTCACTCGCGGGATCATTTTGGTACGCCCGATCAATTGCCCTGTGCAGTAAGCTCCTGTATCGCTCATTTTGCTGACGACGATAAAAAACATCAGCCACCAGTGGCCTTGGAAATCAGGAAAATACCGAATCTTCTGCAATACATTCAACAGCAACGCCACATAAATGATGCCAAACAAGGTCACAGCCAATGGCCCGAGGCTGCTCTTATCTTCATCCGTATACCGTCGAATTTGCGCGACTCCTAATACCGGCACCGTGCACAATAGGATTGCGATTTCGATATCAAAGGCCAGGTCAGGATTTTTTTGAATGCCCAGAGCCCAAAACGTCGATCCGATCAAGGCCACCCCAATGGCAATACCCAATTCACGAAACGGCTTGAGGTAACGCTTCTCAGCCATGCCGTAGAGTTCCATCATCCCCAGCACTCCAAACAAGGTGATTAAGCCGCCAAAGGCGATGAGGGATAGTCGTTGGTTCGAACTGAAAAGACTAACCATCAGCACGCCGTACAGAAAGGTGGTGCTCCCCAATCGTTGCACAAACACTTTACCTTTGCTGGGCTTTGCTTCCTCCGAATCGGCCATGAAGTTAGAACGTTAAGGGCCGACTTTGTGCAGGTCGAGCCCAAGCGGTGAAAGTTGTCTACAGTTTTCCAAAACGCCGGTGGCGTTTTGCGAATTCCTCCAAGGCATTGTAGAACGCAGCCTTACGAAACTCCGGCCAGAGCGTCTCAGTCACCACCATCTCCGCGTATGACACCTGCCACAGCAGAAAATTACTCAATCGCATTTCACCACTGGTTCGAACCAGAAGGTCCGGATCGGGGATCTGGCTAGTGTAGAGGTGCATACCGAATAATGTCTCCGTGACCTCTTCCGGCACTAGATCGCCGGACTGCACCTTTTCAGCGATCGCCCGCGACGCGTCCACAATCTCCGCGCGAGCACCGTAACTTAGAGCAAGCACCAGAGTCAGCCCGGTGTTCTTAGATAATTGTTGCCGGGATTTTTCCAGCTGTTTTTGAACCGGCTCCGGCAATCGATGAATCTGGCCGATGGCCTCCAGCCGCACATTGTTTCGGTCCAGTTCAGGCGTCTCCTTTCTGAGGTAGTACGCCAAGTATTTCATGATCGCGTCCACCTCGGTTTTGGGGCGATTCCAGTTTTCGACCGAAAACGTGTAGAGGGTCAGATAGCGAATCCCGGACTCCGAGGCGGCCTTAATAATTGCGCGGGCCGATTCCGCACCACGCCGGTGCCCTTCAATGCGCGGCAGCCCGCGTTCCTTGGCCCAGCGGCCATTGCCATCCATGATCACCGCCACATGCAATGGCAGCAATTCTTGCGCGGCGGCGCTTAGCTTGGCCGCGCGTGCGCTCATACGAAAATGGTCTGATTGCGAGCCGGCCCGATGGAGGCGATTAGTATCTTGGCATCAATCATTTTTGCGATCGCTTGAAGATAACGGCGCGCTTTGGGTGGCAGATCCTTCCAAGTTTTAGCCTTGGTCGTATCCGTCTGCCAACCGGGGAATGTTTCATATACCGGCTTCACCTGTTCGATATCCCCGGAAATGGTCGGCACATAATCAATTGTCTTACCGCGCAGTTTATAGGCCATGCACACGCGAATTTCCGGCAACTTATCTAGGCCGTCGATGTTGGTAATGGCCAATTGATCAATGCCGTTCACCTGCGCGGCCTGACGCGTTGCCACGGCATCAAACCACCCACAACGCCGCGGGCGACCGGTGGTGGCACCGAATTCACGACCCATGTTGTGCAGCATATCGCCGATATCATCATCTTCCGTTGGGAATGGACCACCGCCCACGCGCGTGGTGTACGCCTTAATCACGCCCAATACATGATCCACCTTGTTCGGCGGCATACCAGATCCGGTGCAAGCGCCACCCGAGGTCGTGTTGGAGGAAGTCACAAACGGATACGTCCCCTGGTCGATGTCCAGATAGGTTCCTTGCGCGCCCTCAAAGAGTACTTCTTTTTTCGCTGCCAAGGCATCGTGCAGCATCTTGGTCGTATTCGCCACAAACGGCTTCAGCCGTCGCGCCGCCTTGCTGTATTCATCATTAACTGCCTTGAAGGGCACCGCCTTGCCGCCGAAGGCTTTGATCAGGCGATTTGCCTCTCGCACCCGTGTTCGCAAGCGGGCCTCGAGATTCTTGGTGTCCACCAGATCGGCCATGCGTAATCCGGTGCGGGCAATCTTGTCTCCGTAAGCCGGCCCGATGCCGCGCAGAGTCGTACCAATCTTGTTTTTGCCCTTGATGCGTTCGGCGCAGGCTTCCAGCTCGCGATGGTACGGCATCACGAGATGCGCTTTGTCGCTGATGTACAGCCGCCCCTTGACGTTTACCTTCTTTTGCTTGAGCCCATCCAGCTCGCCCACTAGCGAGGTGGGATTAATCACCACCCCGTTCCCGATCAGGCACACCTTGCCACGACGCAAAATGCCCGAAGGGATCAGATGCAAAATGTATTCCTTGGCCCCCACGCGAACGGTGTGGCCGGCATTGGCGCCGCCTTGGCTGCGCACCACCACATCCGCCTGCTCGGTGAGCACGTCAATGATCTTACCTTTACCTTCGTCGCCCCATTGGGCTCCCACGAGAATTGTATTAGCCATAAAACAAAAAACCCCGACAAGCGGGGCAAATACCGGTTGGATTTGCCGTCGGAGAATGGGAGGCGTCCACCAGACTGTCAATCAAATCCCTTCCCGCCGCGTCCGCTGCTGGCTATGCTGCGCGCATGCCGTTACCGGCCGATTACCACATGCACACGCCCCTCTGCCGCCACGCCAAAGGCGAGCCGACCGAGTATGCCGCCCGTGCTATTAAAGCGGGTGTGCCGGAGATTGGTTTCAGCGACCATTCCCCCATGCGCGAAGATGATTTTGATGAATGGCGAATGCGCGCCAGTGAATTGACCGAATACGCCGGCAAAGTGGAACAGGCTCGATTGGATCACCCCGACCTGCCCATTCGCTTTGGATTGGAGGTCGATTTCCTGCCCGGGCAGGAACCATGGATTCGTGAAATGGCCGACCTGCATGACTGGGATTATTTCATAGGCTCAGTCCATTACGTGGGCGACTGGGTGATTGATAACCCGACCACGCTGAACCGATGGCGTGACCGCGACACCATAGAGGTGTGGTCAGCCTATTTCAAAAATCTGACTGACGCCGCCGCGACCGGCTTGTTTCAAATAATCGGCCATGCGGATTTGCCCAAGAAATTTGGCTTTGTACCCGACGAGGATTGCACGCCGCTATATCGAAACTTCCTGACCGCTTGCGCCGACACAGAAACCTGCGTTGAGCTGAATACTGCAGGACTCCGCAAAGAGTGCACTGAGATTTATCCGCATCCGAATATCTTGAAGCTCGCCCGCCAACTAGGTGTGCAAATTACATTCGGCTCAGACGCTCACGCGCCGCATGAGGTCGGGGCAGATTTGGATCAGGCCGTAACGCTAGCACGCGAATGCGATTACGAAACCTGTTGCCGGTTTGAAAAACGGCAGAAGTCAGTGATCGCTATTTAACGATTCCGCGCTCACTGGATTCGATGAAGGCCAGCAAATGCTCCAATTCAGAGCTTGATGCAACATCGGCGCGCACCTGTTTCACAGCGTTGGTAAACGTCTGCTCACTGCGAAACAAAATCCGGTAAGCCTGCCGCATTGACTTCTGTGTGTCCTCACTCACGCCGTTTCGCTTAAGACCTTCCTTATTAAGCGTGCGTGTCGCTGCCGGATTACCATCCACCATCATGTACGGCGGTACATCCTGAACGACTTTGGAGCATCCGCCGATGATCGACATGGTTCCGATTCGGCAGAACTGATGCACGGCGGCAAGACCGCCCACAATGGCGCGATCCTCCACTGTCACATGCCCCGCGAAGGTACCGACATTAGAGATGATGATGTGGTCGCCGAGCTGGCAATCGTGCGCCACATGCGTATAGGCCAGCAGGTTGTTATGCGACCCAATCACCGTGGCATCCTCGTCGCCGGTCGCACTGTGGACGGTAACGTATTCACGAAAAGTGTTGTTGGAGCCAATCCGCGTCCAAGTCGTGCCTCCATCCCATTTTAAATCCTGCGTCCTCAACCCAATCGAGGCAAACGGGTAAAAGGCATTTTCGGAACCGATCTCGGTATAGCCATCAATCACCACGTGCGAATGCAACTCGCAGCCGGCGCCCAAGTTTACATTTGGGCCGATCACACAGTACGGACCGATGCGACACCCCTTGCCGATTTGCGCGCCCTCCTGAATCACTGCGGTGGAGTGAATCTCGCTCATCACGCCTCGCCGTCGATCAACATGAAGGTCACCGACGCTTCGCTAACCTCCTCACCGGCCACCGAACATTTACCGACAGCCTTGCCGATTTTGCCGCGGGACTTGGTGAGTTCCACATCAATGGTCAGAATATCGCCAGGCAGCACGGGCTTGCGCCACTTTACGTTTTCGGCGGCCATAAAATAGGCAAGCTTGCCGATGTTTTCTGCCTTTTTCAGCATCAGAATGCCGGCCACCTGCGCGATTGCTTCCAGCTGAAGTACTCCGGGCATGATCGGGTGGTTCGGGAAATGCCCCTCGAAAAACGGCTCGTTGATGCTGACGTTTTTCTGAGCGACAATACGATTGCCTTCAATGGTGGTCACGCGATCGACCATCAGGAATGGATAGCGGTGCGGCAACACCTTCATGATCTGGTTCACGTCCAGGATTGCGCCGTCCTGCACAATAGATTCGCGGGCCTTTTCCTCCACCGCCACGGTGGCTTGCCGTTCTTTTTCCGGCGGCGGGGCGAAGGTTTCGGCTGTCTGCTTGGGCTTACGCATTTGAGAAAGAATCCGCCGAGCCATTTCGCAGTTGGCCGTGTGGCTGGGCTTCACGGCGACGATGTGCGCGCCGATGGATTTTCCGGCCAGTGAAAGGTCCCCGATGATATCGAGAATCTTATGCCGGACAAATTCGTTACTATAACGCAGCGGCTCGTTGGTGAGCACAGCATCATCACGTATAACAACCGCATTCTCCAAGCTGCCGCCCTTGATCAGGCCGTTTTTAAACAGGTGCTCAATCTCCTCGTAATAACAAAACGTCCGAGCGCGGGAGATGTCATTGCGCCAAGTGTCCGGGCTCACTTCGATGCTGAAAAGCTGTGTGAACCGACCGTTATCTCCGGCACTAGTGCAGGTGATCTTGAGGCGATCATGCGGGAAAGCGGTCATTTGCGTTTCGCCGCTTTGCAATTCGATTGGGGCTTCGAGCTGATAAACATCCCGCTGCGCATCCTGCGCCACGATGCCCGCCTCCTCGATCATCTGGCAGTACTGCGCGGAACTACCATCGGCGATGGGCGGCTCATTGGCATCGAGCTCCACCAAAGCGTTATCGATGCCGAATCCGGAAAACGCAGCGAGCACATGCTCCACGGTGTGCAGTTTGACGCTGCCTTTGGAAAGCGTGGTGGAACGGTTTGTCTCAGAAACATTCTCCACCGAAGCCTCAATCTCTGGTTGACCATCGAGGTCCACCCGGCGAAAGCGGATGCCATGATTGGGGGGCGCGGGCAAAAAGGTCATGTTGACCTTGTTGCCGCTGTGCAAGCCAATGCCGCTAAAGCTGGCTTGGCCGGCCAGTGTTTGCTGGTTAAGCACGTCGGGATTTAACCCAATGGATGAGTCAGACGCAAGCCGCGAGGGGAGGCTTTACGCCTCTTCCTCGGCAGCTTCACGCTCCTCAAGAGCGGCTTTGCGCGAGAGACGCACCTTGCCACGCTCGTCGATCTCTAACAATTTCACCCAGATCTTATCACCCACCTTGGCGATGTCTTCCACGTTTTTCACGCGGGCGCTGGCCAATTCGCTGACGTGGCAGAGGCCATCGCGGCCAGGCAGGAACTCGACGAATGCGCCATACTCCTTCACGGTCACCACGGTGCCCTGATAGAGCTTGCCCACCTCGGGCTCCTCATCGCTCACTTCACGCTCAGGCTTATTGTTACTACCTTCGTCTTCAGCGGGGGCTTCAATTTCGCCGTTGTCGACCATAGCTGCCTTTCGGGAGAGGCGCACCTTGCCGCGCTCGTCCACGCCGATGAGTTTCACAGGAATGCGATCGCCTTCCTTAACCACATCAGTGGCCTTGTCGACGCGCTTATCGGAAAGCTCGCTGATATGGCAGAGACCGTCCTTGCCGGGAAGGAATTCAACGAAGCAACCGAAGTCCTTGATCGACACCACAGTACCTTCGTACACGCGGCCTACTTCGGGCTCAGCGGTCATGCCCTCGATTTCTTCCACGGCCACCTGCATGCCCTCAGGGTTGAGGGAGTAGATATTCACGGTGCCGTCGTCTTCAATATTGATTTCACAACCGGACTCTTCGACAATGCGTTTGATGTTCTTGCCTCCCGGCCCAATGATCAGGCCGATCTTGTCCGGGTCTACCTTCAGCTGCGTAATGCGCGGGGCATAGGGGCTCATCTCACCCGCTTCGCTGATGGTTTCGTTCATCGTATCGATGATATTGTGGCGAGCCACACGGGCGGCTTCGATTGCCTCTTCCATAATCGGCATTGGCAGCCCCTTAAGTTTAAGGTCCAACTGAAAGCCGGTGATACCTTCCTTTGATCCAGCGATTTTGCAATCCATGTCACAGAAGGCATCTTCCCAACCCATGATGTCAGTCAGGATGCGATGATCGGTGATCTTACCGTCGCTATCGAGATCGGTACAAATACCGATGCTAATACCGGCACACGCGCCCTTCATTTCCACACCGGCATTCATCAATGACAGGCTACCGCCACAAACACTGGCCATGGAACTGGAACCATTGGATTCCAGAATCTCGGAAACCTGGCGCACGGCGTACGGGTAATTGTCATCCATTGGCAGCATCGGCAGGAGTGAACGTTCGGCCAACGCCCCGTGCCCCACTTCGCGGCGGCCCGGGCCCATGATGCGGCCGGTCTCACCCACAGAGTAGTTAGGGAAGTTGTAGTGCATGATGTACTGCTTGCTGTCTGGCCCGCCGGTATAATTATCAAAACGCTGAGTATCATCGGTAGTGCCGAGCGTGGTGGCCACGAGTGCTTGCGTCTCACCGCGGGTAAACAGGGCCGAACCATGCGTGCGGGGCAGCACACCCACTTTGCACTCAATGTTGCGAAGGTCGCTCAAGCCGCGACCATCCAATCGTTTGCCTTCATTCAGAATCATGCCGCGCAGCGCGGTCTTTTGAATGTGATAGAAGGCCTGATCTACTACCGAATCAGTCACGGTTTCTTCACCAAATTCCTCGCGGAGTTTGCCGGCCACCTCGTCCTTAATTGCACCCACCTTACGTTCGCGCTCGAGCTTGGCCACGGTCAACAGGGCTTCTTTTATACGGTCACCGCCGCCGAGCTCATCAGCTTTAGCGAAGATTTCGTCCGGCACCACGAAGAGTTGATCATCGATGTCGCGCTTATCTTTACCACATTTAGCGGCGAGTTCTTTTTGTGCGGCAATCTGCGGTTGGCAGCATTCCTGACCGAACTTGAGTGCGGCGATGAAGTCTTCCTCCGTAATTTGATTGGCGGCACCCTCGTACATCACCACATCGGTTTCGTTACCAACATAAAGCAGGTCAAGATCGCTCTCGGCCATTTCATCGTGCGTGGGGTTGGCGACAAACTGGCCATCCACACGGGCCACGCGAACCGCGCCCAACGGGCCGGCCCACGGAATATCGCTGACCATTAATGCGGCGGAGGCACCAAGGATGCTGAGCACATCCGGCTCATTTTCGCCATCAGCACTGAGCAGCAGCCCATACACCTGACACTCGTTGAACCAGCCCTTCTTGAAGAGCGGCCGGATCGGGCGGTCGGTGAGGCGGCAGGTGAGAATCTCCTTATCGCTCGGACGGCCTTCGCGGCGGAAATAGTTTCCGGGAATTTGGCCAGCGGCGTGAGCTCGCTCGCGGTAATCCACCTGCAGTGGGAACCAATCCTGGCCTTCACGACTCTTGGTGGCGGCGACAACCGCGGTCATCACGATCGTTTCGCCCATTTGCACTGTTACAGTACCATCGGCCTGCTTGGTAATATTACCGGAGCCGATAGTGATTTCTTTATCGCCAACTTTGGCGGTTACTTGGTCTTTAGTCATTTTCGTCTTTGGCTGGTTGCGTGAGAAACTTCAGTCAAACACCCCGAAAGGTGACTGAATGAAATTGCTCCGCGCACAGCGATTATCTCGCGATGGGTTTAGAGTTCGGGTGCAGACGTCGCGTCGCCCTGCCCGGGAAAGTTGGAACTGAACTAGCGAATACCAAGCTGTTTTTTCAGCTCAGTCATATGATTAGCATCCTTCCCTTGAAGATAGCGCAAAAGGCGCTTGCGGCGGCTGACCATATTGATTAGACCGCGGCGGGAGTGATGATCTTTCTTATTGGCCTTGAGGTGGCCTTCCAAATGCTTAATCCGGCGGCTCAAGACCGCAATTTGTACATCAGCAGAACCGGTATCCTTCTCGTGTGTACCGAATTCCGAAATCGTCTCAGCTTTTACTTTCCTATCCATTTCTTTTGCAGCGGCGGAAATTAGAGCAAGCGCCCAACCTTGGCAAGCGATATTCTGGCAAAAAACGCCCCAAAACGCAAAATCAATTGACAGAAGTTCACTTTTTGGACAGATATTGCCCTCCTCACGGTTGCCAGAGTAGCTCAGTGGTAGAGCAGGAGACTCATAAGCTCTTGGTCGGTGGTTCAAATCCGCCCTCTGGCACCATTTTTATACCCGTTTCGGGGAAATCTCCTGAATAACCTTTGCTTGTTCGCTCTCGTGCGGAGCCGCATTGTCACGGCCGAGTCACACTCTTTTTAAATGTTTGATGGAATAAAAGGCCTTTTTTCCAACGATATTGGAATTGATTTGGGCACAGCCAATTCGTTGGTTTTTTTGAAAGACCGCGGCATTGTCATGCGCGAACCATCCGTGGTCGCCATCCAGTCCGGCACCAAAAACGTCCTCGCCGTCGGCAGCGAAGCCAAGGCCATGCTTGCCCGCACCCCGCCCAACATCGAAGCCATCCGCCCCATGAAAGACGGCGTCATTGCCGATTTCGATGTCACCGAGGCCATGCTCCGCTATTTCATCCAAAAAGTACACCACCGCAAGCTAGTCCAGCCACGCGTGGTCGTCGCCGTGCCCTCAGGCATTACCGAGGTGGAACGCCGTGCCGTCGAGGATTCCGTAACGCGTGCCGGTGCCAGTGAATTTTACCCCATCAAACAACCCCTCGCCGCCGCCATTGGTGCCGGCCTGCCCGTAGCCGAACCAGCCGGAAACATGGTCGTGGATATCGGTGGCGGCACCGCCGAAATCGCCGTGATCTCACTGGCCAATATCGTGCAGGCAACCAGCCTGCGCGTCGGGGGCGACCAATTTGACAGCGCAATCATCAACCACATGAAACGCGCGCATAACCTTTTGATCGGCGAACGAACCGCCGAGGAAATCAAACTGAAAATCGGCTCCGCCTTCCCTTTGGAGGACGAACTCACCATGGAAGTAAAAGGCCGTGACCTAAGCCAAGGCCTGCCACGCACCCTCACAGCACGGTCCGAGGAAATCCGTGACGCCCTTCGGGAACCGCTCACCGCCATCCTCGAATCCATCCGCCAAATCCTCGAGCAATGTCCACCGGAACTTTCCGGAGACCTCGTGGATCGCGGCATTGTGATGGCCGGCGGCGGTGGACTCCTGCGCGGCATTGAACGATTGGTGGCCAAGGAAACCCAGTTGCCCGTGACCATTGCGGAAGATCCCCTGATCTCCGTGGCAAACGGCACAGGCAAGGTGTTGCAAAACATCGACTACTGGCGTAACGCCTCAGCCAACGCCTGATTGATTTCCTCGCCATTCGTTTGCCCCGCCCTTCGGGGAAATGAACAACCGGCCATACATCATCGCAACCGGGCTCGTGCTGCTGCTGGCAATAGTGTTTTTTAACCTATCGCCGGACAGCTCTGCGCGCCTCAAGCGTGTGCTCGCCAGCTTTCACATCCCACTCTTTTCCGCGCAAAAAACCGTCGAAGCCACCGGCGAAATTCTTGTGAATCAAGCCGCCCCCCGCAAGGTGCTCCTGCAGGAAATCCACGAACTGAAACGCCAAAACCAAATCCTCGAACTACGCCTCGGCCAAACCCAATCCTTGGAACGCGAAAACCATTCTCTACGCGAACAACTCGAACTCCGACCCAAGCCCGAGTGGAACCCACGCCTCACCCGCATCGTTGGACGTGATCCCGCCAACTGGTGGCGCTCTGTACTGATTGATCTCGGCACCAAGGCCGGCGTCCGTGTCGACATGCCAGTTATGTCCAGCCAAGGTCTTGTAGGGCGCGTTCAAGAAGTACATGACCATCGCTCTCGGGTGGCGCTGCTCGGCGACCCGGCCTGCCGTATTTCCGTAACCATCGAAGCCACCGGCGAAAGCGGCATCATCAGCGCCAGCGGCGGAACCGTGTTTGACCCCACTCTAGTCAAGCTACTCTATCTCCCCGCCAACTCCGAAGCCCGCGCCGGTGACCAGCTTTACACCAGCGGCTTGGGTGAAATATTTCCCCGCGGCATCCCTGTCGGCAAGCTAACCGCCGTGACTGCCGCTCCCGGTGCACTCACCACGCAGGCCAGCGTAAAACTCGCCGTGAACTCCTCCAAACTTAACGAAGTATGGGTTCTTATGCCATGAAAGGGTTCTTTACTCTCACCATTTTGTTGACCGCCCTGACCTCGATTTACGCGGCTTCCGCCTGGCATCTTCCCCGCCAACTTACTGGCGCCCAATTGGATCCATTGCCCGCGCTCATGTTGGTCGTGGCCCTGCGCGCCCCCATCTCCGCGGTCACCGCATTGGCCATCGGCGGCTCACTCCTGCAAAGCGCCTTATCTTCTGGGCCAGTGGGGACATCGCTAGTTCCACTTTACGCCCTCGGATTGGTTGTGCATCTCAATGCCCACAGTCTTTCCCAATACCATATTGGCCCACGCTTCGCTCTCGGCGCCATCGCCGGAGGAGTGGTTCCGGCGCTCACATTGAGTTTACTGGTGCTATCAGGCCATGAACCGCTGGTCGGCTGGTTTACACTCTGGCAATGGTCTGTCGGAATTCTGGGCAGTGGAATTTTTGCCGTGCTCTTTTTCCCACTGCTTGAATGGCTCGATCAATCCGTGGAGGAACAACCTCTGGCCGCACCCTACGACACCACCACCCGCATTGTACGAGGCACTCGATTCCATGGATAGCCCGGGAGCCCAACGCGATCGAGATTGCCGCGTATACCACGTGGGCGCTTGTCTGCTCTTGGGCACAGCCCTGCTCCTTGGAGGTCTCTGGTATGTGCAGGTAGCAACCGCGTTGGTGTACATGGAAGACCAGGAAACCCAATCCATGCGCACCGTGCGAGTGCCGGCTGTGCGTGGCAGCATTCTGGATATTCACGGCCGACCATTGGCGTTCGATCAGCCGACGTTTGTGGTGAACGCCTACCTCGAAGAGCTTCGTCATCATTTCCGCGAGGAATGGCGAAGCAGCCAACCGGAACACGATTTGTCCACTGAGGAAAGTGCCCGACTGGAAATCGAAGTCCGCCATCGCGTGGTTCGGCGGTTCACTCAACAACTCGGTCTCAGCCAAGCCATGGATATTTCCCCGGCGGACATGCAAAACCATTTTGTGAATCAACGCGCCCTGCCCTTGCCGGTGGTCTCCGGATTATCCCCCACCAATGTCGCCCGATTCACGGAGAACAACTGGAAAGTACCCGGCCTCGAATTAGAAGTCACCCCTCAACGCCATTACCCTTCGGTAAATGTAGCTCACCTCGTCGGCCATCTACGTCGCGACAACCGCAGTGAACAGGATCATTTAAACTACAACTATCGCTTGCCCGATTACGTCGGCAAACTCGGTCTCGAAAAAACATTTGACGCCTTTCTCCGCGGCCAACCCGGCACACGCGCTGTGGAGGTAAACAACCGCGGCTACCGTCAGGCCGAAAGCACCCCAGTTCCCCCCCAACCCGGAAGCAACGTGGTACTCACACTCGATTTTAAAATCCAAAAGGCCGCTATGGAAGCTCTGGAAAATGGCCTTGGCGAAATCGGCCTTAAAGCCGGTGCTGCCGTGGTGACCGAGGTGCATTCTGGAGATGTGGTGGCCATGGTTTCCGCCCCCGTATTCGACCCCAACGAATTTACGCCCGGCATAAGTCACGTGCTTTGGAACCAATACCTTACGAACAGGCCTTCACCGCTATT
>CAJWMQ010000039.1 GCA_913042895.1 uncultured Verrucomicrobiales bacterium
GCCAAGTAGATTGGGGCTGATTTCCTTGCGGTATTTTTTCAACGAATACTCTTCGTAATCTTCGTACTTACCGAAGATTCGGAAACGCACGCGGAAGTCGCGGTCTACGTTGCGTTGGAAAACGGTTTGATGCGAGCGCACGAGATTGGCCAAGCCGAAGTTCACAGTGTAGATCATGGCCGGGGTTAGCTCATAATCATGCGCGGCAAATTCTGCGTAGCCCAAGGCAAAGCCGGGCGCGCGTTTAGGATCCCATCGCTGGGTTTTCGGGAAGGCATAGCCTTGGGAGCGCCCACCAAAAATGCTGGTTTGGAAATCCTCACCGCGAAGCATGGCACGGGTGATGTCGAGAGCAGAACCCGGGACAGGTAGCAGCCATCCGCCCAAGAGAACCAGCCAAAGAATATTTTTCGGGGAAATCACAAATCGCCTTACGCGCTAGGACAACCTGCACCCGATTGGCTTGCCTGTAAAGGTCCGATCATTCTCAAACGATTGTCACCGAGGCATTAGGCGGGCACACTGCGGCGGAATGGAAACGTTTTACGATACCCACGCGCACCTGACTTTTCCGGATTTTTCGGATGAAATTCCCGCTCTCTTGGAGCGTGCGCAAGCCGCCGGCATTACGCGGGTGATTACCATTGGCACAGACTTGGTCTGCAGTCGCGAAGCAGTAGCTCTGGCCGAGGTGCATGAAGAGGTATACGCGGTGGTGGGATGGCATCCCAACGATCTGGAGCTGGCTCCGGATGATGTGCGGCCGAATCTGCGGTCTCTTTGTGAACACCCGAAAGTTGTGGCGGTTGGGGAAACGGGGATAGACCATTATCGCCTGCCCAGTAGTCAGGGCGGCTCAGCCGAGGACGACACCCGCTGGAAGGCAAAGCAGGAAACGGTCTTTCGCCAGCAATTGGAATTGGCCGAGGAATTCCAACTGAACGTGGTGATCCACCAGCGCGTGGCGTTGGAGGCGACGCTGGCAATCTTCGAGGACTTTGCCGCGCGCGTGCGGGGTCAGTTTCATTGTTTTGTAGACGATGTAGCCAGCATGCGGAGGGTGATCGATATGGGATCTCTGGTTAGTTTCACCGGGATTTCCACGTTCAAAAACGCGCAGGAAGTGCGCGATACCTTAGCAGCTACGCCATTGGATAAACTCATGCTGGAGACCGACAGCCCGTTCCTTGCCCCCATGCCTCATCGCGGCAAGCGCTGTGAGCCGGCGTTTACGCGGCACACCGCCGAGCGCGTGGCGGAAGTGAAAGGTGTGAGTTTGGCAGAACTTAGCGCGGCGACTTGCGCGACCGCCCATGATTTCTTCCCCCGGCTGCGTTAGCGCAACCAAGCCGCCAACTGGGTGTGGCGTAGGGCAAAACTCAGGCCGTATACTAGGCCGAGCGCAAGAAACGGCGCGAGATCCACTTTGCCCACTACCAACGGCAAACGCGACAGCGGCGCTAGTAATCGCTTGCCCGAGGCATCGATATTTTTCCAAAAATTCTGTTCGCCGAAATACACAAAGGAATTCAGCAAGTACAGAATCAGCAGGCCCATGGCGAGATACACGGCCGCCCGAAGGTCCAGTACTATCAAGGCCGGGAGGTGTTGGGCGAAGGTGGTCGATTCGCTGCGTACATTCACCAGACTCATCCATTCCGCCTCGAGCAGGTGAAGGCCAGCGGACAACAAGATGGCGACCAGCCAGAGGATCATGGCCGGTAAGCCGCCCAGCCAGCCGAACTGGGCGCGCAGGAAGGAACGCCACATTTTTGCCGTGTCTGCTTCGGGTTTGATGGTCGCGAGCAGGGCCCAGCAAAAATACAATGCCCCCAGCCAGCGTATAAAGCTCAGTACGGAGTAGGCCAAGGCTCGCGGGAAAAAGTCGCTTCGGAAATGCGGCGATTCATGGAGCAGTGGGAGTGAAGGGATCCAGTCTAAGCCAGGTCCGAATTGATGATAAAAAACGGCCCGCAACACGAGCAACCCCACCAACGCCAGCAGGTACACCCACGAGTGTTTGAAGATCGTGCCCTGCCGCGGCGCCGGCCCGGCGATATGGTTGGCCGGTTTAGGGCGGGGCATCGTGCCTGCGCGCCAGAGAACCCAGAACAGCAGGCCGATGAGGTTTAGGATGCCGTGCAGCCAATCCATCCGTAACGGATAGACTACATCATTTTCAGCAGTGTGTCAGCCATTTCTGATGGGGTCTCGGCGATGCCGATGCCTGCATCACGAAAGGCTTCCTTCTTGGCTTCGGCCGTGCCTTTCCCGCCGCTGACGATGGCGCCGGCATGGCCCATGCGTCGGCCGGGAGGAGCGGTGGCGCCGGCGATGAACCCGGCGATGGGCTTGGAGCAGTTGTCCTTGGCCCAAGCGGCGGCTTCTTCCTCGGCCGTGCCGCCGATTTCGCCGATCATGATGATGCCTTCAGTTTCCGGATCATCATTGAACATCTTGAGCACATCCAAATGGGTCATGCCAGGCACGGGATCACCGCCGATACCGACGCATGTGGATTGACCGACGCCCGCGCTGGTGAGTTGCCAAACCGCTTCGTAGGTAAGCGTGCCGCTGCGGGAGACAACGCCGATGTTTCCTTTCTTGTGAATGTACCCGGGCGCAATACCGATGCGGCAGCCGCCGTGGGATTGATCGCCTTCACCGGGGGTTACGATGCCGGGGCAGTTGGGGCCGATCAGCTTGGTGTCGCTGGCGTCCAAGACCTTTTTCACGCTCAACATGTCGCGCACGGGGATGCCTTCGGTAATGGCCACGACCAATTCGAGGCCGGTATCGATGCCTTCGAGGATGGCGTCGGCGGCGAATGGTGGTGGCACGAAGATGGCACTCGCGGTGGCGCCGGTTTCAGCAACGGCCTCGGCCACGCTGTCGTAAATTGGTACGGTGTCGGAAAAGGTTTGTCCGCCTTTACCGGGGGTGACGCCGGCAACGAGTTGCGAGCCGTAATCGAGGCTCAGCTGGGCGTGCCGGCCGCCGAAGCCACCGGTGATGCCTTGAACAAGAAACTTGGTTTCAGGAGTAACAAGAATGGACATGGTAAGAAATTATTTGGCGGCTTCGACGGATTTCTGTGCGGCCTCAGCCAGGCTGCTGGCAGTAATGAGGGCGAGCCCGGATTCGGCCAGCGTTTGCCGGCCGGCTTCGACGTTGTTACCTTCGAGGCGCACCACAAGCGGGAGCTTAAGGTCGGTTTCCTTGGCGGCTGCCACCACGCCTTCGGCGATGGTGTTGCAGTTCATGATGCCACCGAAAATATTGATGAGAATGGCCTCGACCGAGGGATCGCTCAGGATGATTTCAAACGCGGCTTTCACCTGTTCCTGAGTGGCGCCACCGCCGACATCGAGGAAGTTGGCCGGGTCGCCGCCATAATGTTTGATGGCGTCCATGGTTGACATTGCAAGGCCGGCTCCGTTGACGAGGCAGGCGATGTTGCCGTCGAGCTTGATGTAGTTCAGGTCAAATTTGCCGGCTTCGATCTCCAACGGATCTTCCTCGGTGAGATCGCGCATCTCGGCAATGTCCGCGTGGCGGAACATGGCGTTGGTGTCGATGGACATCTTGGCGTCCAGCGCCACCACGGCCTCGGTACCGTCTTCATTTTCTATGAGAGCTAGCGGGTTGACCTCTACCATCGAGGCGTCGCAGCCGGCCCAAGTTGCGTAAAGGCCCTGCATCAACCTGCCGCATTGGCCGATGAGCTTGCCGCGCAGGCCGAGCGCGATGGCGATCTTGCGGCCCTGATAGGCCTGCAGGCCGAGATCGGGATCCACGGTTTCCTTGATAATCTTTTCGGGGGTGGCTTCGGCCACTTCCTCGATATCCACGCCGCCCTCGGAGCTGGCCATGATGATCGGCTTGCCCAGCGCGCGGTCGAGCAGCACCGCGCAGTAAAACTCGCTCTTAATTTCCTGGCAGGACGTGATGAGCAGGCGGTTGACCTGCTTGCCTTCCTCGCCGGTTTGCTTGGTGACGAGTACATTGCCGAACATCGCCTCCGCTTTGGCGGTGGCGTCCTCCACGCTGTCGGCCAAATGCACGCCACCTTGGAAGCCATCTTTAAACGTGCCTTTGCCGCGTCCGCCGGCGTGGATTTGGCTTTTCACCACCACGCGTTGATGGCCTTCGCCAAATAGTTTTTCGATTGCCGCCTTGGCTTCCTCAACCGAGGTGGCCGGTTCGCCGGCGGGGACTGGCACGCCGTGGCGCCGCATAAGTTCCTTGGCCTGATATTCGTGCAGATTCATGGATAAAAAATCGGAGCCCCTGTCTTGCGGCAAGGGCTCCAGTCGTTCAAGAAATTTGTGCGCTTTTTATCGCCTGTCGCTAACGGTCACCGAGCGGCACCCACGGTTTGCCTTCGTCGCCGGCGTACTGGGCGCGCGGCCGGATGAGGCGGTTGCCGTCCAGATGTTCGATCATGTGGGCGGTCCAACCAGCTGTCCGTGCGATGGCAAAGATGGGAGTGAACAAGTCGGTGGGGATATCCAGCGAGTAGTAGACGGTGGCCGAGTAGAAATCGACGTTGGCGTTGAGGTTCTTCTTTTCCAGCATCAACTCAGCGATGCGTTCGCTCATCTGGATCCATTTTGGCTCACCGAGTTCCTTGGTGAGTTTCTGGGCCATGCGCTTGAGGTGCGGCGCGCGGGGGTCCAGCACGCGATAGACGCGATGCCCAATACCCATAATACGGCGCTTGTTGGCGAGGCAATCATCCACATAGGCATCGACCTTCTCAAGGTCGCCAATCTCCTGCAGCATTTTGATGACACCTTCATTGGCTCCGCCATGCAAGGGGCCCTTGAGCGTGCCGATGGCGCTGGTGACCGCGCTATATACATCGCTTAAGGTGGCGATGGTGACACGGCCGCTGAAGGTGGAGGCGTTGAACCCGTGGTCGGCATGGAGGATGTAGCAGATATCCATCGTACGTTCCATGTCTTCACTGGGTTTATTACCGGTGATGAGCCAGATGAAATTGGCGGCTTCGCCTAGGCTGTTGTCCGACTCCAAAAGCTCCTTGCCCTGGCGCAGTCGGTGGAAGGCGGCAACGATGACCGGCACTTGCGCCATGATCTGAATGGATTTTTTTCGGACCGCTTCAAGGTCATCCTGTGTTTCGGCCTTAGAATCAAAGCAACCCAGAGCACTGACACCGGTGCGGAGGGCATGCATCGGGGAGGTGTCTTTCGGCAGGGCCTTGAGCACATCAATCACGCCTCCGGGCAGGTTGCGGCTGGCACAGAATTCTGCCTTGAGCGCGGCAAGTTCGTCGGCGGCTGGCAAATGGCCGCGATGCAACAGGTGCACCACTTCCTCGAAGGTCGCCTTCTCGGCGAGGTCGTTGATGTTGTAGCCGCAATAGATCAGTTCACCGATCTCACCGCGGACATCACTCAGGTTGGTCTCCGCGGCCACCACGGCTGCCATGCCCTTGTCGATGGAATTTGCAGATTCGCTCATAGTCATAGCTCAAATAGCCCGGCCAGTGGGGTTAATGCGGAGCAATTTAAGGAAGCGGCAATCGCCGGTCAAGCCTTGGCATCCGTCACGCCGGTTGTGAAGGCATTTGCCTTGTGCAAGGCCGTTGGGCGACGGCAGCATTCATGGCCATGAATCGTGCCGCCCAGCCTATTGGAGTTTTTGATTCCGGGATCGGCGGGTTGACCGTGGTCCGGCAGATGCAACGGCTGTTGCCGCATGAACAGATCATCTATTTGGGCGACACCGCCCGCGTGCCATACGGCACCAAAAGCGCGGAGACCGTGACGCGGTTTGCTTGTGAAGATGCCGCTTTCCTTGCGACGCAAAGCGTTAAGGCGTTGGTGGTGGCGTGCAACAGCGCCAGTGCCAGTGCGTTGCCTGAATTGGGCGAACGCTTTTCGTTGCCCACTTTCGGCGTGATTTTGCCCGGAGCCATTGCCGCCAATGAAGCCACGCGCAACGGGCACATTGGCGTGATCGGTACGCAGGCCACCATTCGCAGCGGCGCTTATGAGCGGTTGGTGGGCGAGCTGAACCGTGAATTGCGCGTGACCAGTCAGGCATGTCCGTTGCTGGTGCCGTTGGTGGAGGAAGGGTGGCTGGATCATGAGGTGACCGATGCCGTGTTGCGGGAATATCTGGCGCCCATGCTGGTTGGCGGCGTGGATACGCTGGTGCTGGGGTGCACGCATTATCCGTTGCTCAAGGAATCCATCGCGCGCGTGGCTGGGCCGGAGGTGGCCTTGGTGGATTCCGCTGAAACGTGTGCGGCGTTTGTGCAGCGGGAATTGCAATGGCAACACCTGTTGGCCACCGAAGGAGAGGGGAGCGTACGGATTCATGTGACTGACGAGATGGAGCGTGTGAGTGAAATGGCCGGCCGGTTTCTCGGTGGACCCTCGCATGCCGTGCAGCAGGTGGAGCTAGGCGTGTTGTGAGTTTCGCACAGCGCGGTAGGTCAGGAAGATTTCGTCTGCCACCTGTTTACGGGTGTGCAGCTTGAACTGCGCGGCATCATCCAGCTGACCAAAACCAATGCCGTCGGCAATGGTCGGCGCATCCTGGCCGCCCAGGATCAGCGGACAGATCGTGAGGTTGACCTCATCCACCACTCCGGCGCGGAGCAGGGAATCATTGAGACGACCGCCGCCTTCGCAGAGCACACGTTTCACGCCGTGGTGTTCGCGCAGGAATTCAAAGGCGGCCTCGAAATCCACGTTGTTGGCGCCGCAGACATAAACGGCATCGGCGGCTTGCTTCAGTTCCTTCAACCGGCGGGCAAGAATCCGTTCGCAGGTCAGCACGATGACCGGGGCGCCGGGGGTGCGAAAGATGGTGTGCTGCGCATTCACCTGCCCACTGCCGCTGACGATGACCCGCGCCGGCGCGGATTTCTGCTTAGGCGCGGGACCCAGCGTGATGTCGGGTTGGGCGTTGAGCGTGCCGGCACCGGTGAGGATAGCATCCGCCTGGGCGCGTAATTCCAGCAGGCGTTGGTGGTCGGATCGACTGCCAAATGTGGTGACCTTGCGGTTTGTGCTGGCGATTTTGCCATCGGCAGTCATCGCCATGTTGATGAACACAAACGGCCGCTTCATGTGATCAGCATCGCATCGCCGTAGCTGAAGAAGCGATATTTTTCGTGGACCGCCTCGGCATAGGTTTCGAGCATCCACTCGCGTCCATCCAATGCGCCCGGAGAGGCAAAGGCGCTCACAAGCATAAGCAGGGTGGATTGAGGTAGGTGGAAATTGGTGATTAACGCATCCACCACCGCAAACGGGCGCGGCGGATAAATGAAAATGGCCGTGTTGCCGCTGGTGGTAGTAAGCGGGAGGGATTGTTTGGCGACACTTTCCAACACGCGCACAGTGGTGGTGCCCACGGCTATGATACGACGACCTTCAGCCTTGGCGCGGTTGATGGCCTTGGCGGTGGCGGTAGGTAGCGTGTAGCGTTCGGTGTGCATGGCATGCTCTTCCAAAGCCTTCGCTTTCACCGGGGCAAAGGTGCCGAGCCCGACGTGCAGGGTGACGGTGTGGGTTTCAACGCCCAGCGATCGGATTTGGTCCAGCAACGGTTCGGTGAAATGAAGCCCGGCGGTGGGGGCGGCGACGGAGCCAGCGGGATCGGCATAGACAGTTTGATACCGCTCAGTGTCGTCCGCGGATTGGCCAAAGGCTTCGCGTCGGATGTAAGGCGGCAACGGCATTTCGCCGAGCGAGTCGAGGGCGTTCAGTAGATCCTCCGTGCCGTCAAAGCGAACACGCGCGTGGCCGGCGTCATTTTTTTCCAGCACCTCGGCGGTCAAGGGCGTGGGTTGACCGTGACGATCGGCGAGGGCAATGCGCGTGCCGGGCGGAAGCCGTTTGCCGGGGCGAATGAGGCTCCACCAGGTTTGGTCTTTGGTAGGCTCCACGAGCAATAATTCGGCGGCCGCTTCGCCTCCAATTTTTTGGCCGCGCAACCGGGCGGGGATGACGCGGGAATTGTTCATCACCAACACATCACCGGCTCGGAGGAGTTGCGGCAAATCGGAAAAATGTTGGTGCGAACGGGTGCCGGTGTGGCGATCGGCCACCAGTAAACGCGATCCATCACGCGTCGGGGCAGGGTGCTGGGCTATGAGCTCGGAAGGCAGATCGAAGTCAAAATCCTCTGTTTCCAGTGGTTTCGATGGATTTTCGCCGCTCACGGACGGGAATTGAGCCATTTTTAGCCGAAAAACGCGAGTCCGAGGTTTTTTGAAAAAAGCCACAGAAAAATGCGCAAAAATGTTGACGAGTGTGAAAAAGTAAGACTAATGTGTTGCGTTGTGTGGCAAAGTGGGTTAAATGTGCATCAAGCACACGATGGCAGGAGTAAGCGACAGCATGCCCGTTTATTACAATTCGCTCTATACCCATGGAGTGGACGGGAAGCGGCGTGTGCAGGTGCCGGCCAAGTGGCGGCCCGAATCGCCGGATGTGGAATTTACGCTGATCGTGTGGCCCAAGTCGCCACACGGCCCGTGCTTGCGCGCTTTGCCGCCGGAGCAGATGTCCAAGCTGATGGAGGATATCAATACCATGAGCAACGACGATCCCAACAAGGTCGTGCTCAAGCGGTTCATTGGCAGCGAGAGTGTGCAGGTGGCCTTGGATAAGGCTGGGCGGATTTGTTTGCCCGAGGCGATGGCGAAGCTGGCGGGCATTAAGAAGGAAGCGGTGTTGGTCGGATTGCTGGACCGCTTTGAGATTTGGAGCCCGGGCCGCTACGCGGAGGTGCGCAGCGAAGATCAGGTGATGGCCGGTGCGGCCTTTAGCCTGATGGAATAACGCTGAACGCGGTAGGGCGGGTAGAGAATTTGGACTGCCATTCCGGCAGACGCCAAGGAGGTGGGAAACGTGTTGGCCGGGTGAAATATCCCGGCCGGCACGGGCCCTTTTTTTAAAGAGTTTGCATGGAGGAGATATTTCACCACGTGCCTGTGCTGGCGGCGGAGGTGATGGAGTCGCTCCGGCCCGCAAGCGGTGGGCGGTATCTCGATGGCACGCTGGGTGGCGGCGGTCATGCAGAGATGATTTTGAAAGCGAGTTCTCCTGACGGAAAGTTATGGGGAACGGATCGTGACGAAAGTGCGATCGCGGCGGCGTCCAGCCGTCTGGCAGCATTTGGGGATCGGGTTGAGATCACGAACGATTCCTATAGCAACGCGGCGGGTTGGGTTGCCGTGGGGACCTTGGATGGGGTGTTGCTGGACCTGGGCGTTAGCTCGCCGCAACTGGATCACGCGAATCGCGGATTCAGCGTGCAGACTGATGGACCGCTGGATATGCGGATGGATCAGACGCAGGCTTTGACGGCCGCGGAAGTGGTCAATACCTGGTCGGAAGCGGAGTTGGCGGCGATCATTTGGAAATACGGAGGCGACCGCGATTCGCGTCGGATAGCTCGGGCCATTGCCCAAGCGCGTGCGGAGGCCTCTTTGGAAACGACGGGCCATTTGGCGGAAGTGGTGGCCGGTGCGAAACGGCGCGGACGCCACAAGAAACATCCGGCTGTGCAGGTGTTTCAGGCCATTCGCATTGCGGTGAATGATGAGTTGGGTGAATTGACGCGCGGTTTGGAAGGTGCGTTTGGTTTGCTTAAGCCGGGCGGTCGGCTGGCGGTGATCACCTTTCACTCGCTGGAGGATCGGATGGTGAAGGAGTTCGGTAACGAACACGCCCGCGATTACGACGTGTCGGGTGAGGTGGATGTACCGATGTTGCGCGTGGACCGTGAGCCACGCATGCGTTGGGTGAGCAGGAAATCCATTCGGCCAGCCGATGCGGAAGTGGAGGCGAATCCGCGGGCGCGCAGTGCGCAATTGAGGGTGTTGGAGAAAGTTTAACTCAAGGGGAAATATGAATCGTAAAAAAGGGAACAAGGCAGTACGGTTTGGGCCTGCGCTCAAGGCAGTATTGATATGTGTTGTCACTTGCGGCCTCGGTTTGGGGTACGTGTGGCAGAAACAGCAGATCAATTCCCTCGGACAGCAGATCAAGGAGAACGAAATCAAGCTGGAGGAATTGCGGCGTGAAAACAAACGCCGGGGCGATAATTTGGCTTACCTAATGTCACCCCAGGAATTGGACACACGCCTGCGGCAGCTGAACCAGGACTTGATGGTGCCACGCCCTGAACAAATCGTGGTGCTGCAGGAACAACGGGAACCCGCACCGCAATCGCCAATGGTCGGCACGGATCCCCTCCGCACGGCCAGTCGCTAACCTCCTCCAGCCGGAGGCACACGTGGAAGACAACGGGAAGAGCCTGCAGCGCTCGGCCAAGCGGTGGCTTTACTGCTTTGGCGTCATCATGCTTTTGTCCTTCAGTCTTCTGGGGTATCGCCTAGTGGATCTTCAAGTTATTCGCCATGCACAATTGAGCGACGCGGCCCGCGGCAACACGGTGCGTACCATTGTTCGCGAACCGCGCCGGGGAAACATCCTGGATGCTCGCGGAAACCTTTTGGCGACAAGTCTGTTTGTCAAAACCATCTGTGCCGATCCGGGATTGATCGGTCCGTACGGGCCACAACTGGCCGCCGCTTTGGCCCCACATTTGGAATTGGAACAAGCTTGGATTGCTTCCAAGTTGGAACCCAAATTATTTCAGGGCGATGCCGGCCAAATGCGCACCAATCGTTATGTGGTTCTTAAACGGAAAGTGCCGCGGGAAAAATGGGAGGAAATTTCGGCAGACCTAAAGGAGCTCGATCTCGGAGTGGACGAATCCAGCCTCACTCGCAAACAACGCCAGATGCTGACCAGTGTGCGCCAGTCCATTTTTGCTGATCGCAAGGAGGATCAACTTCGCGTGTACCCTGGCAACCGGTTGGCTTCCCATGTGCTTGGTTTTGTGGGCGGCACCGATCATGACGGCAAGGAGGGCATCGAGGCCGTGTTGGATTCTCGCCTCACCGGTACGCGCGGTTGGCGCGTAACTGAAACCGATTCGCGCAAGCGTGAGGTGGTTTCCTTGCGCCATCAGGACGTCGCCGCCCGTAACGGATTAAACGCCCGCCTTACCATTGACCTTGGCGTGCAACACATCGTGGAGGCGGAATTGGATCAGGCGATGGAGCATCATCAACCCCAGGGTGTCACCGCCGTGGTGGTGCGGCCTGCGACCGGCGAAATATTGGCGATGGCTAATCGGCCGGATTTCAATCCCAACCGGCCCGGTGAATTCCCTGCCGCCAACCGCCGAAACCGGGCTGTAACCGACACCGCGGAGCCCGGCTCCACCTTCAAGGCCGTGACCGTGGCAGGGGCTCTCAACGAACGCCTCGTTTCACTGCAGAGCCGCTTCGATTGCGAGAACGGAATCTTTTATCATGGCGGCCGGTCGTTACGGGACCATCATCCTTATGACAGGTTGAGCGTGATGGAGATCATCACCAAATCCTCCAACATCGGCTCGGCCAAGGTGGCCATGCTGTTGGGCGAAGGGCATTTGCATCATTACATCCGGCGATTTGGTTTTGGAGAACGCACGCGCGTGAGCCTACCCGGCGAGGTATCCGGCACCGTGCATCCCTTGAAACGCTGGAACAAACTCTCCATCACCCGCGTGCCCATGGGCCATGAAGTGGCCACCACTCCTATCCAAATGGTCATGATGGCCAGCGCCATTGCCAATGGGGGAAAACTGATGCGGCCCATGCTGCTGCGGCAGTTGGAAGATGAAACCGGTCGGGTGGTCGTGCAATATCATCCGGAAGCCGTGCGGCAGGTGGTGACACCAGAAACAGCCCGCCGTGTGACAATGGCCTTGAAGACCGTGGTCGAGCCGGGCGGGACGGCCCGCCGTGCGGCGTTGGAGTACTACAGTGTGGCCGGGAAAACCGGCACGGCGCAAAAAGCGGGCCGGGGCGGATACATTCCCGGAAAATATTATTCGTCGTTCGTGGGATTTTTTCCTGCCGACAAGCCCGCCTTGTGTATATACGTGGCTCTCGATGAACCGACCGGGGATTACTACGGAGGCCTTACTGCAGCGCCCATCTTCAAGGCGATTGCAGAGCGATCGGCCAGTTACCTCGGCATCAAGCCGGATCTGGTCGAGCAGGGCTCCATGGTGTCCAACAACGAAGGGCCGTAAGCCGTGAAATTGGCGGCACTGTTGGAGACCCTACCGGAGGTGCAAACCACCGGTAAACTTCCCGACTCCATCCAGGCTTTGGAATATGACTCGCGCCGCGTCGCGCCTGATTCCCTCTTCATCGCGCTGCGCGGGGCGAAGGTGGACGGACACAAATTCGCTGCCCAAGCCGCTCAACGCGGGGCCGTGGCCGTGGTGGCCGAGGAGCCGCTGGATTTGCCTGAATCGTGTGCTCTTTTGCGCGTGCCCGATTCCCGCGCGGCAATGGCCGATTTAGCAGCGGTATTTTACGGCCAGCCGGCACGTCAGCTGAAACTACTAGGAGTCACGGGCACCAATGGAAAGACATCCGTGGCCTTCCTGCTGCGCCATCTATTGGCAGCGGCAGGGAATCGCTGTGGCATGATAGGCACCGTGGAATACGATTTGGGCGAGCGGGTTGTGCCGGCCTCGCGAACCACGCCCGAATCGCTCGAGCTACAGGCGTACTTGGCGGCCATGCGTGATGCCGAATGCGGAATGGCCGTCATGGAGGTGAGCTCCCACGCGTTGCAGCAACACCGTGTTCGCGGATTGGATTTTTCGGTCGGCGGTTTCACCAACCTGACGCAGGACCACCTCGATTATCACGGTGACATGGAGCAATACTTCGCGGCCAAGCGCCTGTTGTTTACTGATTACAATTCTGGCACCGCCTTGGTGAATTCAGCGGATCCGTACGGCCAGCGCTTGGCTAATGAGTTTTCGGCACAAACCGTGGGCGACTCACCAACGGCTGATCTTTTCATTGAGATTGTAAAACTGGCACAAGCGCAGTCTCTTTTTCGCGTGAATGGAGTTGAATTCAGTATGCCTTTGATCGGCCGCCATAACGTCGCCAATGCCGCTTTGGCCATGGGGATGGTCCGCGCATTGGGCGTGACTCTGGAAGATTGCGTGAAACCCTTGGCGTCGGTAACGCCTGTGCCCGGCCGGTTGGAGCCGATAGTGGAAGGCCAGCCGTTTGCAGTGTATGTCGATTATGCGCACACGGATGATGCCCTGCGTCAGGTGCTCTCGACATTGCGCGAAATTACCCCGGGCCAATTGCGGGTAGTTTTTGGGTGCGGCGGCAATCGGGATGCGGGGAAACGCCAAAAGATGGGCGCGGTGGCCGCGACGTTGGCCGATGCGGTGATGATTACCACGGACAATCCGCGCCGCGAAGATCCTGCCGCCATTGCCGAGCAAATCGCGGTGGGTTGTGCCTCAGTGGAGGGTGCCCATTGGCAGATCGAATTGGATCGGGAACGTGCATTTGACGAAACACTGCGGGCGGCGATGCCGGGCGACACAGTTTTACTTGCTGGTAAAGGGCATGAGACCTATCAGGAGATCAACGATTTAGTGCGACCGTTCGATGACCGCGCCATGGCCCGCTCGATTTTGGAAACCTTGAAGGAGGCACGGTGATGGAACGGCCATTGCGATTTTTGCTTGAGGCGTGCCCCGGAGAAATCGCGGGTGTGAATCCAGAACAGGTATATCAGCGGGTTTGCACCGACACCCGCGCCGTGCGGCCGGGCGATCTATTCGTTGCGCTGCGTGGCGAGCGGTTCAATGGAAACGCCTTTGCGGCGGCGGCGTTGAAAGCCGGGGCGGTGGCGGCGGTGGTGGATGAGCCGATGGATGCCGCGCCGGTGTTGCGCGTGGCCGATGCCCGTGTGGCGTATGGTCAGTTGGCGGCCGCGCATCGGTGGGAGTTTGATTGCCCTGTGTTTGGGGTGGCCGGTTCCAATGGCAAAACTTCCACTAAGGAAATGCTGGCCTCCGTGCTGGGCGTCGAACGTAATGTGCTCCGCAGTGAGGCAAGTTTTAACAATGACGTGGGCGTGCCGGCAACCTTGTTACAGCTTGGGTCAGAGCATGAGGCGGCCGTGGTGGAGTTGGGTACGAATCATCCTGGCGAGTTGGCACCCTTGGTGCAAATGGCGACTCCGGATTATGGAGTGCTCACGGGGATTGGACGCGAGCATTTGGAATTTTTTGGCGACCTGCAGGGCGTGGCTCAAGAGGAGGGGATGCTGGCGGAGTTGTTGCCGCCTCGTGGAAAACTTTTCCTGTATGGTGATGGAGATTGGGTTAAGCCAATCTGCCAACGCACCCGGGCTGACGTTATTCGCGTGGGCTTTGGGGCGGCCAATGATTGGCAGGTGAAAACTACGCGGGTTGAACTGGGCGGAACGCATTTTTCAATTCGGGCCGCTGAGTCCATGTGGAGCGGAGATTATTTCACTCCATTGATCGGCGGCCATCAGGCAGCTAATGCCGCCTTGGCGCTGGCGGCGGGAGCTGCGTTGGGCGTGGGTCGGGAGGCCTTGGCTCAAGGACTTGTGGGCACTCCGCAACCGAAGCAGCGTTTGCAATGGGCTGAGAGTGGTGGGGTGCGTTGGTTGAACGACGCTTACAACGCCAATGCGGATTCAGTCCGCGTCTCGCTGGAAACACTGGCGGCATTGGAAACGGCCGGTCGGCGGATTGTGGTGTTGGGCGAAATGGCTGAGCTGGGTGAGCACGCTGAGGATGCGCACCGCGAGGCCGGTGCATTGACGGCTTCAGCGGCGGCGGGTTTGGTTGCCATTGGCCGATGGGCCGATGTCACCGCTGAAGCAGCTCGGGTTGCTGGTTTGAAGGTGGTGGAATCTGTCCCGGATGTTCGAGCTGCTGTGGATGTACTGCGCGATTGGGTGCAGCCGAGGGATGTGGTGTTATTGAAGGCTTCGCGGGCAGCGAAGCTGGAGCAGATTTTGGATTTATTTTAGCCCTCTAAGAACGGGTTGGGAGGATGTTTTATTATTTGAGTCAACTGCCGGAATGGCTGATGCACAATGGGCACAGTCAATGGGGGGATTGGCTCTCGCCGCTGAACGTCTTTCAGTACTCCACCTTTCGTAGTGCCGGAGCGGCGGTGACGGCACTGCTGCTTTGCTGGTGGCTGGGGCCGCGCGTGATTCGTTGGCTGCAGTATCTGGCGAATCAGGAGTACGAGGACATGGCACGCGAAGGCGGTGGAATGCCCGACGGGGTCAGCAAAAAAAATGTGCCGACGATGGGCGGGTTGCTGATTGTGGCGTCGATTGATCTCTCGGCTTTGATGTGGGCGCAATGGAACCCGCTGGTAACGCTTACGCTACTGTCCATGCTGGCGCTGTGTTTGCTGGGTTTTTATGATGACTACTCGAAGGTAACGCAGCAAAGCCGTGAGGCGGGATTGTCGGAGGGCGTCAAGCTAGTCGGGCAGGTTTTTCTTGCGGCGTTCATTGCCGTGTACCTATGGAGGTTGGATGACACACGGGAACTAATCACGGCGGTTATGGTGCCGTTTTTCAAGGATCCAGTACTGGAGGGTCCATCTCACACCATGGTGTGGTCGGTGGCAGCTGTGGTGGGTTTGTTCATCACCGTCTCCGCCATTGTTGGGAGCTCGAACGCCGTGAACCTGACCGATGGTCTGGATGGGTTGGCGATTGGCTGCACGCTGATCATTTCCTTTGTGTTTTACATTTTCACCTACATTGCCGGTAACGTGGAGATTGCTCGCGAGTTGTATGTGCCACATGTGCGTGGGGCGGTGGAGTTGTCGGTCATTTGTGCGGCCATGATCGGTGCGGGCCTGGGCTTTCTGTGGTTCAACTGCCATCCAGCCAAGGTGTTTATGGGGGACACGGGCTCGCTGGCGTTGGGAGGCTCGCTTGGCATCATGGCTGTGCTGATCCATCAACCTTTTGTGTTGGTGATTGCCGGCGGTGTGTTTGTGCTGGAAGCGCTCAGCGTGATGTTGCAACGGGGATGGTTTAAATGGACACGCCTGCGCACAGGCGAGGGGCATCGTATTTTTCTCATGGCACCTCTGCATCATCACTTCCAGAAAAAGGGCTGGCACGAAAACCAAGTGGTGATGCGCTTCTACATTCTGGGCATTCTGTTTGCCGTGCTGGCCTTGGCGACCCTGAAACTGCGCTAGGATGAAACCCGGGCCGGACATGGCGGTGTGCGTGTTGGGGCTCGGGCGAAGCGGGAAAGCTGCGGTGGAATGGCTGCAGACCACCGGAGCCAAGGTGACCGCCGTGGATGGCCGCGCCACACCGGAACTTCAGCAATGGGCGGCCCAATTGCCGGAGGAGATTGATTGCCGCTTGGGGGAACGGGCAGTAATGGCCGATCGGTTTGACTTGGCCGTGGTGAGTCCGGGCGTGCCATTGGATCAACCGCAGGTGGCGAGCTTGCGCGCCCGCGGCGTGCCGATATGGGGCGAGCTGGAGCTGGGCTGGAGCGCGTCGCAGTGTCCGGTCATTGCGATTACGGGAACCAATGGAAAGACGACCACGACAGAATGGGTGACGCAGCTGCTGGCCGAGATGAGACGCGAGGTGATGTCCGCCGGAAATATCGGCCGGCCGTTATGCGCGGTGTTGCCGCAAACGCGCAAGCTGGATGCTGTGGTGCTGGAAGTGAGTTCGTTTCAGTTGGAAACAATCGATGCCTTTCGAGCGTGCGTGGCCGTGCTATTGAATTTGGCGGAGGACCATTTGGATCGTCATGGGTCGATGGAGGACTATGTTCGCGCCAAGGCGCGTGTCTTCGAAAATCAAAAACCCTTCGACTGGGCAATCATCCAATTCGAGGCTTGGGAACAACTGCAGGCACTGAATGTGAAGGTACCGGGGAAGGTCGTCACCTTCAGCGCTTACAACAATTCCGCGGATATGTACGTTGACAGCAATCAGGTCATCAGTCGATTGCCGGGAGTGGAAGGCTTCGTGCTGGACTTGGCCGAATGCGCGCTGGAAGGAACGCACAATGCCGAAAACCTCATGGCCACGTGGCTGGTGGGGCATGCGATGAAACTATTGCCAGCGGAGATGGTGCCGGTGCTGCAAACGCTCCGGACCGGCGAGCACCGTTGTGAGCTTGTGGCGGAGTGTGGAGGGGTGCGGTTTTACAACGACTCCAAAGCTACCAATGTGCATGCGCTGGAAAGCGCGCTGCGGTCGATGCCGCCGGCGGAGCAGGCAGTCCGGAATGTTTGGCTCATTGCCGGAGGGCAAGGCAAGGGGATGGATTATCAGGCGGCGGCTTCAGCGGTGAGGGAACGGGTCAAGGGGACTTGGTTGATCGGAGCTTCTGCTGCAGAAATTCAGTCTGCCTGGAGCCCTTTTGCGCCTTGCAATTTGGCGGCGGATTTGATAGAAGCCATATCTGAAGCAGGGAGGAATGCTGCCCCGGGAGATGTCGTGTTGCTGTCGCCGGCTTGCGCCAGTTTTGACATGTTCGACAGCTACCAGCATCGAGGAAACCAATTCCGAGCCGCCGTGACGGAATGGGTGGAGTCGAGGCAAGGCGATTGATCGCCAAAAATCCTTGGGGTAACCAACACAGCGTGTGTGATATTCACATGTTGTTGGCAAGTTTAGTACATTCGGTTTTACGCGTTCCTACTGCACCATTATCAATGCGTGTCGCCTTATAGGGCGCCACATAAAGGAGGGAGCCCTGAAGGGTTTCACACAACAAAGGAGGGTGTGGCAATGAAAGGTAGTAATCCAATTATTCCACCGGGTGCCCAGTTTGATGGGGCTCGGCGCGGACGTTCCAATATGCGAATGGCCGTGGTCGTGGTGGTGCTCATGCACATGGCGTTGTTTGCCGGTATTTTATTTAATGCCTGTAAACAAAAGGACGAGGGCGAAACTCAAAAGGAAACTGAGAAGGAAATGGCGGGCATCGTGAACCGGCAGCCCGAACCGGCGCCTTTGCCGGAGCCGATGACCTCGGATCCACTACCGACCTTGCCGGCCCTACCGGATGCGGGTTCCATGTTGCCGCCTTTGCCCACTGAAGGCAGTGCAGGCGTGCCGCCCGTACCCTTGCCCTCCACGCCGGCGGTACCTTTGCCGGTGTCTCCTGCTCCGTCTATTCCCAGTCCGGCTCTGCCGACTCAGGCTGTTGGTGGCACTGAATACGTAATCGCCAACGGGGATAACTTTTGGACCATTGGCCGCAAATTTGGCGTGAGCGCTAAGCAGATTGAACAGGCGAATCCCAGTGTGGTGCCGACTCGGATGAAAATCGGTCAAAAGATTAATATCCCGGCGCCAGTGCCGGTGACCACTCCGGCGCCCACCGCGGCTCCAGTGGTGGATGATGGCAGCACGTACACGGTGAAATCCGGTGACACGCTGGGTCACATTGCTCTCCAGCATAAGGTGAAGATTGCGGAACTTAAGGCTTTGAACGGGTTGAGCACGGATCTGATTCGGATCGGGCAAAAGCTCAAGTTGCCCGCCGCGGCCCTGCCAACGGGCGTGGATTTCCCCGGAGCCATTCCGCCATCCTTGCCACTACCTCCCACCTCCGGGCTGGGGCCAGCAGTGAACCCGGAAAATGGCCTGCCGGTGGGTACTGGTGAAACCGTGCCCGCGCCGGGCTTGTAATTTCAGGCAAACTGATTGGGCGTGGGTTTCCACGCCCAATCTTTTTTGGTTTTCGGCAGATTGGGTCATGCGATACGCCACCAACATTTTGGCCATCTGTGTAGCGGGCCTGTTGGCGTTGGGGATTGTGATGCTCTACAGCGCGGGCATGGCGCAAAGCGGCGCGCGCTTTCTCAGCATGCAGTTGGTGTGGGGCGGGCTTGGTTTGATGGCCTGTTTTGCCGCCACGGTGATGGATTATCGGTGGTTCAAAAAAATCGCCTTCCCGCTGTTTATCTTCACACTCATCCTGTTGGTGCTCGTGCTCATCCCAGGAATCGGTCTCAAGCTCAATGGAGCCCGACGTTGGTTTGACTTGGGGCCGATGAATTTTCAGCCTTCGGAGCTGGCCAAGATTTCGCTGTTGATGGCGCTCGCGCTTTGGGGGGAACGCCATGTGATGCGGATGCGGGAGTTCAAGTATGGCTTGGTAATTCCGGGCGCGGCCATTGCGGTGACGCTGGGCTTGGTCTTTTGTGGGCCGGACTTTGGCACAACCATGTTATTGGCGGCGGTGTGTTGCATCCTTCTGTTTGTGGCGGGAGCGAATTGGAAATATATCGTGCCGCCAATGCTCGCAGGAGCGGCTGCCATTGCGGTGGCTATTATGAACGATCCCGTGCGCAGTAATCGCATCATGGCGTTCCTGCAGCCGGAACAACACCGCGAAGGGGCCGGCTTCCAGGCCTATCAAGCCATGTTGGCTCTGGGTTCAGGCGGGACGACCGGTTTGGGATTGGGTAACGGCCGTCAGAAGCTGGGGTTCGTGCCGGAACATCATACGGACTTTATCTTCTCCGTGATCGGCGAAGAGCTTGGGGTGATCGCCAGCCTCGGGGTGGTGCTGGCGTTTATGGCGATCGTGGTGTGTGGGCTGTACATCGCCTGGAATGCGCGGGATCGATTCGGCATGATTCTTGGCACAGGCATTACGTTTCTGATTGGCCTTCAGGCATTCATCAACATCGGTGTGGTGACCAGCGCCTTGCCGAACAAGGGATTGCCGCTGCCGTTCATCAGCTACGGAGGATCGAGTTTGGTGATGATGCTTGGGAGCGTGGGAATATTACTGAGCATTGCGAGCTATTCCCGAACGGATCAATCCGAAACCGATGTGCCGGCTTCGCCGGATGAAGCGGAGTGGGGGAACTCTGACTTTGTGCCCGAACAGCGGGAGCTGCTGCCGGATTCCACTTAACCCAAATGGCTGCCTCCCAACCTCATGTGGCGATCGCCTGTGGTGGAACGGGAGGACATTTCTTTCCCGGTGTGGCAGTCGCCCGTGCGTTACAGCAGCAAAATGTACGCGTCACCCTCTGGGTTTCCAATAAGGCCATTGATCAAAAAGCCCTGGCGACCGTGCCGGATTTGGCGCATGTAAGCACTCCGGCCGTAGCCTTGGAATGGCGGCGACCATGGCGTTTTCTGTTTGGATTGCGAACGGCGATGCGGCAGGTGCGCGCGGCGATGGCGGACGACCGGCCGGAGGCTGTGTTGGCCATGGGCGGCTTCACCTCTGCGGCCCCGGTTTGGGTGGGCAGAAAATTGGGGGCGGCCACGTTTTTGCATGAATCCAATGCCGTGCCCGGTCGGGCCAATCGTTTGCTTTCGCGCTGGGCCGATGAGGTGTTGGTGGGCATGGCGCCTGCCGCAGAGCGTTTTGGGAATAGCCATGTGGAGGTGACTGGCACGCCTGTGCGGGATGATTTTCGGGGATTGGATCAACGCCCCAGTCGCGAGGCTCTGGGGCTTCCGCCGGATCAACCGATGGTGTTGGTGATCGGCGGCAGCCAGGGCGCGCGTGGGGTAAACCGTCTGGTCACCGCCGCGTCCACCGAATGGCGTGGAGTTTCCCTGCTGCACGTATGCGGCATCACGGATGAAGCTGAAGTGCGTGCAGCGTATGCGGGGGCGGCTAACGAGGTGCAGGTGCATGCATTCTTGGAGGACATGCCGCAGGCCTTGGGAGCGGCCACGCTGGCTGTGAGCCGGGCCGGTGCTTCCTCGATTGCGGAGCTGGCTGCCGCGCGTGTGCCAGCGTTGTTTATTCCACTGCCCGATTCCGCGGATGACCACCAACGCGCCAATGCGGCGGCGGTGGTTGCGGTGGTTGGCGGGAAGGTGTTGGAACAACATGGAACTTCTTCCGG